>JAGRDU010000073.1 GCA_020446905.1 Paracoccaceae bacterium
CGAGGAGCCGGTGGAGAAGCGGTCGGAGAGCGCGACGAAGCGGAACTGGGCCGAGGACCAGATCACCAACTCTTCGGCGAAGCGCGAGAGGTGCATCGCCGAGATTGACGCTGCCGCGAGAAACTCGAGCGCGAAGTCGCGGTCGCTGACCGCATCGAGCGAGTTCGCCATGGGCCGGTCGAAGCCGAGCGCCTTGGCCGTCATGTGCCGGTCGATCGGAAACGAGGTTCCGGCCAGCGCGGCCGCGCCGAGCGGGCATTCGTTCATCCGCGCGCGGGCATCGGCGAACCGGCCCGCGTCGCGCGCGAACATCTCGACATAGGCCAACATGTGGTGGCCCCAGGTCACCGGTTGCGCGGTCTGAAGATGCGTGAAGCCGGGCATCACCCAGTCCGCCCCCGCCTCGGCCTGCACGAGAAGCGCCCTTTGCAGCGCCGTCAGCCCCGCAATGGCGGCATCCGCCTGATCGCGCACCCAGAGGCGGAAGTCGGTCGCCACCTGGTCGTTGCGGCTCCGCGCCGTATGGAGGCGCCCCGCCGGTTCGCCGATCACCTCCTTCAGCCGCGCCTCGACGTTCATGTGGATGTCTTCGAGCGCCGTCGAGAATGCAAAGCGCCCCGTCTCGATCTCTGACAAGACCGTGAGGAGGCCTTCCCGGATCGCCTCGGCATCTTTATCGGTAAGGATGCCTGTCGCGGCCAGCATCGCCGCATGGGCACGGGACCCTGCGATGTCCTGGGCATGTAGCCGCTGGTCAAACCCGATCGAGGCGTTGATCGCCTCCATGATCGCGTCCGGCCCGGCGGCGAAACGCCCGCCCCACATCGCGTTCTGGGTTCTGCCTGTCATCGTCGTGCCCCCGGAGGCCTTATGCGTCTGATCCTGTCCGCTGCTCTCTATACGGCCCTCGCGCTTGGTGCAAACGCGGGCTTTGCCGGCACCGCCGAGCTGGAGGCACTGCGCGAGGGGGGCATGAAGAAGCTGATGTTCGCCGCCGCACCCGAAGTGGCGCCGGACACCGCCTTCCAGGACGAAAGCGGTAACGAAAAACGCCTGTCGGACTGGCGCGGCAAATACCTCCTCGTCAACTTCTGGGCCACCTGGTGCGCCCCCTGCCGCAAGGAGCTTCCGGCGCTCGATGCCCTGAACCGCGACTTGGGCGGCGACAGGTTTCGCGTCGTGACCATCGCGACGGGCCGCAATACCCTGCCCGCGATCACGCGTCTTTTCGACGAGACCGGTGTGGAATCGCTGCCGCTGCTGCTCGACCCGAAGCAGGGTCTTGCACATAACATGGGCGTCATGGGCCTGCCGGTGTCGGTGATCCTCGACCCCGAGGGGCGCGAGATTGCCCGCATGACCGGCGATGCCGACTGGAACGGTGCCAGCGCGCGGGCCATCGTCGCGGCGCTGCTTGAGTAGCGGAGCTAGGGGGGCGCTGCCCCCCGCGGCCTTGCGGCCTCCCCCTGGAGTATTTCGACCACAATGAAATCAGGACAGGCGCGCGACGCGGTCATGGGCCGGGCAGGTGACGAGGTGGTCGTTCACCATGCCGACCGCCTGCATGAAGGCATAGACGATGGTGGGGCCGGCGAATTTGAAGCCCTCGGCCTTCAGGTCCTTCGAGAGCCGGGCCGAGACCGGCGTCGCGGCCGGGACCTCGGCCATCGTGAGGAAGCGATTCTGGAGCGGGCGGCCGTCCACGTAGCGCCAGAGATAGTGATCGAACCCCGGGCGCTCGTGGATCTTCAGATAGGCGCGGGCATTGCCGATCGTCGCCTCGATCTTGGCCCGCGAGCGGACGATGCCGGGATCTCCGAGCAGGCGGGCGACCTCGGCCTCACCCCAGCCGGCGATCACCTCGGGCTCGAACCCGGCAAAGGCGGCGCGGAACGCCTCGCGCTTCTTGAGGATGGTGATCCACGACAGCCCGGCCTGAAACCCGTCGAGCACGAGCTTTTCCCATAGCGCGCGCGGATCGCGCTCGGGCACGCCCCATTCGGTGTCGTGATAGTCGACATAGATCGGTTCAGACCCGCACCAGGCGCAGCGTTCCGACATCTTCCCCTCCCCGATCGCAGAATTTCCGCAGGTGTTTACGCCTTCTTAGCCAAATGTGCTCAATTTGTTCCATATCGGCAAGGAGAGACGGTATGCGCAACGAAGCACGGGCCGGCAAGGCGGAACGCGACCCCAAAATGGACAGCCCCCTGAACGCGGCGGTGGCCGAACGCGACCGCGACACCATCGCGATGGTGCGCCGCGCGATCCAGCGGCGGGACGTGGTTCTGGCCTTCCAGCCGGTGGTCGCCGTGGCCCGGTCCGCGCGCCCCGCCTTCTACGAGGGCCTGATCCGCATCCTCGACGAGACCGGACGGGTGATCCCCGCCCGCGACTTCATCGAGACGATCGAGGCGACCGAGCTTGGCCGCATCGTCGACTGCCTTGCGCTGGAACTCGGGCTCGCTGCCTTGAAGCACGATCCGTCCCTGCGACTCGCGGTCAACATGTCGGCGCGCTCCATCGCCTATCCCCGCTGGATGCAGGTGCTGCGCCGGGGGATCAAGGGCCACCCGACGGTCGCCGAGCGCCTGATCCTCGAGATCACCGAAAGCTCGGCCATGGTCATGCCCGACGCGGTGATGGTCTTCATGAAGGACCTCCAGGCCGAGGGGATATCCTTCGCCCTTGACGATTTCGGCGCCGGCTACACCTCGTTCCGTTATCTGCGCGACTTCTACTTCGACATCCTCAAGATCGACGGCCAGTTCATCCGCGGCATCGCGCGCAGTGCCGACAACCAGTGCCTGACCAGCGCGCTTCTGTCCATCGCGCGGCAGTTCGACATGTTCGCCGTGGCCGAGTCGGTCGAGAATGCCGAGGATGCGGCCTGGCTCTCGGCGGCCGGTATGGACTGCATGCAGGGTTACTATTTCGGCGCGCCGACGATCACGCCGCCCTGGAAGTCGCCGCAGGCGAAGATGCGGGCCTGAATTCGGGCCTGAAGGGCTCGACATCCCCGCGGGCCGCGATCCGCTGCGCAACTTTATGTCGCATGGGACGCTATTGGCACTCCGAAATCCTTGACGCGCGGTCACTCTTGGGCATTCTGCCGCGCGACAGAACGGGCGCGGTCACCTTGCGCGCCCCACCACGGCTCGCACGCCGCTCGTGCGCCATGAGGAGGACTGCCCATGACCAATGTCGTAATCGTCTCCGCCGCCCGCACCGCGGTCGGAAGTTTCAATGGCTCGTTCGCCAACACGCCGGCGCATGAGCTTGGCGCCGCGGTCCTCGACGCCCTCGTCGCCCGCGCCGGGATCGACAAGGCCGAGGTCAGCGAGACGATCCTCGGCCAGGTGCTGACCGCCGGCCAGGGCCAGAACCCTGCCCGCCAGGCCCATATCCTGGCCGGCCTGCCGCAGGAAAGCGCCGCCTGGTCGATCAACCAGGTCTGCGGCTCGGGCCTGCGCTCGGTTGCGCTGGCCGCACAGCACATCCAGCTTGGCGATGCCGCCATCGTCTGCGCCGGCGGACAGGAGAGCATGTCGCTTTCCCCCCATGTCGCGCATATGCGCGCCGGCCAGAAGATGGGCGACATGAAGCTGATCGATTCGATGATCAAGGACGGGCTCTGGGATGCCTTCAACGGCTATCACATGGGCACGACGGCCGAGAACGTCGCCGAGAAATGGCAGATCAGCCGCGAACAGCAGGACCAGTTTGCGCTCGAAAGCCAGAACAAGGCCGAGGCGGCGCAGAAGGCCGGCAAGTTCAAGGACGAAGTGATCCCCTTCACCATCAAGACCCGCAAGGGGGACGTGGTCGTCGACAGCGACGAATACATCCGCCACGGGGCGACGCTGGACAGCATGCAGAAGCTGAAGCCGGCCTTCTCGAAAGAGGGCACGGTTACCGCCGGCAACGCCTCGGGCCTCAACGACGGCGCGGCGGGCGTCCTTCTGATGACCGAGGAAGAGGCGGCGAGACGCGGACTGAAGCCGATCGCCCGCATCGCCTCCTACGCTACGGCCGGCCTTGATCCGGCGATCATGGGCGTCGGCCCGATCTATGCGAGCCGCAAGGCGCTGCAGAAGGCCGGCTGGAAACCCGCCGACCTCGACCTCATCGAGGCGAACGAGGCCTTCGCGGCGCAGGCCTGCGCGGTCAACAAGGACATGGGCTGGGACACCTCGAAGGTGAACGTCAACGGCGGCGNNCGGCGCCATCGCCATCGGTCACCCGATCGGCGCGAGCGGAGCCCGCATCCTCAACACCCTCCTGTTCGAGATGCAGCGCTCCGGCGCGAGCAAGGGCCTCGCCACGCTCTGCATCGGCGGCGGCATGGGCGTTGCCATGTGCCTTGAACGGGCCTGACGCCCGAGCAATTATCTGAGGCTTCTCCGAAATGCGGGCGCAACAATGTTGCGCCCGCATGTTCATTTCGATAACAGATCACGAAGCATTTGAACCGGAGGAGGAATCATGCCGAGAGTTGCTTTGGTCACCGGCGGGTCGCGCGGGATTGGCGCCGCGATCTCGACCGCCCTGAAGGCTGCGGGCTACAAGGTCGCCGCGAACTATGCCGGCAACGACGAGGCGGCTGCCGCCTTCACCAAGGAAACCGGCATCCCGACCTACAAATGGTCCGTTGCCGACTATGACGCCTGCGCCGCCGGTATCGCCAAGGTCGAGGCCGACCTCGGCCCCGTCGATGTCCTCGTGAACAACGCCGGCATCACCCGCGACGCGATGTTCCACAAGATGACCCGCCAGCAGTGGCAGGAGGTCATGGACACCAACCTTACCGGCCTCTTCAACATGACCCATCCGGTATGGTCCGGCATGCGAGACCGCAAGTTCGGCCGCATCATCAACATCTCCTCGGTGAATGGACAGAAGGGCCAGGCCGGACAGGCGAACTACTCCGCCGCCAAGGCCGGCGACATCGGCTTTACCCGCGCCCTTGCACAGGAAGGCGCGCGCGCCGGCATCACCGTGAACGTGATCGCGCCGGGCTATATCGGCACCGAGATGGTCCGCGCCATCGACGAGAAAGTGCTGTCCGAGCGCATCATCCCGCAGATCCCCGTCGGTCGCCTCGGCGAGCCGTCGGAAATGGCGCGCTGCGTCGTGTTCCTTGCCTCGGACGATGCCGGGTTCATCACCGGATCGACGATCTCCGCCAACGGCGGCCAGTTCTTCAGCTGAGCCGACCTCAGTTCGGACAGGGGGCCGGTCGGACACGACCGGCCCCTTTCTTTTCGCTGTCCATGCCGGTTTCCGTCTCGGGCGCTGAGAGGAGCGTACGCACCATATCGGCAAAGGCGGCGCCACGACTGCGCCGCGCCGCAAGGTAGTGATCGAGCGAGGTCTTCGAAGACCCTGAGGGTGCCATGGCCGGGACTTTCAAAAGAATTTCTTGACGATTATCACTATTGCGGAGAGATATATCGCAATCAAACGAGAAATTTTGATCTCTCACATAAGAAAATCTTGATTGATATGAGCGATCGCACCGCCCCTCTCACCGCCCTCAGGGCCTTCGAGGCCGCCGCCCGACACCGGAGTTTCGCCAAGGCGGCGGAAGAATTGAACGTGACCCCCGCGGCGCTTTCCTTCCAGATACGGTCCCTTGAAGAGCATCTGGGGCAGCCCGTCTTCCGCCGGCTGAACCGCGCGGTCGAGCTGACCGAGGTCGGACATGCGCTGCAACCGGGGCTGGCCGAGGGATTCGCCGCGCTGAATGCCGCCTGGTCGGCCGCACGCCGCCGCGCCGCCGGGCGCAGCCTGACCGTCACCGCGGGGCCCGCCTTCACGGCGCGCTGGCTCTCGCCACGCTTTTTCGACTTTGCCCGCGCCCATCCCGACATCGAACTGAGATTCGTCGCGAGCATGCGGTTCGCCGACTTCGACCGGGACGAGGTCGATGTCGCGATCCGCTACACCTCGCGCCCGAGCCCCGGCCTTTACTGCCGCAAGCTCTTTCGCGAATGGGTAACCCCAATGATGACGCCCGAGATCGCCGCCCGCTGCCGCAGCCCCGAGGACCTTCTGCGCGAGACGCGGCTGAGACAGGACGACGTCGTGCTGCGCAACCCGCATGTGGGCTGGGCGGAATGGTTCACCGCCGCCGGCCTTCGCGCGCCCGCGGACGAGGGACCGCATTTCTCGCAGGCCGACCACGCAATCGACGCCGCCCTCGCCGGGGCCGGTGTCGTCCTCGGGCGCGTCTCACTCGCCCATAATGCGCTTCGAAGCGGGCAACTGGTTGCCCCCTTCGATCTGGCCTTGACGAACGGCACGGATTGCCGGTTTCTCTGCGCCCCGGGGCAGGAGACGCGCCCCGACATCGCGGCCTTTCATGACTGGATCCGGAGCGAGGTGGAAGAGATGGAGAGATTCAGTGCGGGCCGGCTCTTCGTCGATGCGGCGACGATCGGAAAATGACCCGCAGCCTTGCGACCGCCATTGGCTTTACCGCCGTCCTGATGTGGGCGCTTCTGGCGCTGCTGACGGTGCGCACCGCCCCGGTCCCGCCCTTGCAACTGAACGCAATGACATTCGCGGTCGGCGGGCTTGTGGGGCTGGTCTGGACCCTGGCCACGGGGGGCCTCGGTCAGCTGGCCCGGATATCGTGGCGGGTCTATGCCTTCGGGACGGCCGGGCTCTTCGGCTACCACCTCTTCTACTTTTCGGCCCTTCGCCTCGCCCCACCGGCCGAGGCGAGCCTCATCGCCTATCTCTGGCCTCTGCTCATCGTTCTTCTCTCGGGCCTTCTGCCCGGAGAGCGGCTGGGCGCCGGACACATCGTCGGCGCGGGAGTCGCCTTCGCCGGCGCCGCCCTCCTGATCGCGGACGGAATCGCGCGGCCGACGGCCGGGGCACTGCCGGGCTACGGATTTGCCGCGCTCTGCGCGCTGACCTGGTCAGGATATTCGGTGCTGTCGCGCCGGATGGGCCAGGTCCCGACCGCTGCGGTCACGGTCTTCTGCCTGGCAACAGCGCTTCTGTCGCTGCCCGCGCATATCGCGCTCGAACAGACGGTCTGGCCGCAAGGACTCACAGGCTGGGCGGCCATCATGGCGCTTGGCCTCGGCCCGGTCGGACTGGCATTCTTCACTTGGGACGTCGGCGTCAAACGCGGCGACATCCAGCTTCTCGGGACGGCCTCTTACGCCGCCCCGCTGCTATCTACACTTGCGCTCGTGGTCGCGGGAACGACAGCCCCGACCGGCAAGCTCGCGCTTGCAGCGCTCATGATCGTGGCCGGCGCCGCGCTGGCGGCCTACGCCGGCCGGTCCCGCAGGGGGGTTACGCCTGGCTTAGGCGCGTGATCTCTTCCTTGATGCGCAGCTTCTGCTTCTTCATGTCGGCGATCATCAGATCGTCGGACCCGGGATGGCGCTGTGCCTCTTCCACGGCTTCCGAAAGGCTTTGGTGTTTCTTGCGAAGTTCCTGCAGGTGCGACCCAAGCGACATCGTCGTCTCCTCTCCTGTGAAACCTGTTACAATTCCATCATAGAAGCTGAGTCGTGTCACGCGGAACAAGCGGCCAGCCTCGTGCAAAAGTGTCGCGCGCCAATTCTTGCCAAAGGATTAAGGAAGCGGCGGGACGAGTGCCGCGCCATCCCGCAGGATTGCCCGAGCGGCGGGGGCATAATCCTCTCCGTCGCGTTCGTGCCTTGCGCCCGCATGCAGGATGAAGGGCGAAAGAAGCCTGAGCGGCGTCCGCCCGCCCTTGCGCGCCGACACGATCACCCGCACGGCGGCGCGGCCCGCGCGGGAGGCGACCGGCAGCACGACCAGGCTGCCCGCCCCGCCGGCAAACGCCGCGAGCAGCTCATCCAGCCGCTCGGCGGTCTGGATCATCGTGAACCGCCCCCCGGGGCGCAGACGCCTCAGCCCCGCCTCGATCCAAAGCGCCAGCGGCGTCTCTGCGCGCTGCGCCACCTCGCGCCCGTCGTCCCAGGCCGCCGTCCCGTCGCCCCTTGCGAAATAGGGCGGATTGGCGATGACATGGTCGAATGCCCGCAGTCGCAGCGCCGGAGGCATTGTGGCAAGATCGCCCTCGACCACCTCGAAGGGCTGCCCGTTCAACTTGGCATTGCGCCGCGCGAGGTCGGCATAGGCCGGCTGCAGCTCCAGCCCGGAAAGCATCAGCCCCGGCACGCGGTGTCCAAGACAAAGGCTCGCGACCCCCGCCCCGCAGCCAAGCTCCAGCACCGCCTCGCCGGGCTTCGCCGGCACGGCGGCGGCCAGCAGCACCGGATCGGCCGCGGCCCGATAGCCGCGCCTCGGCTGCAGCACCGTCAGTCGCCCGCCGAGGAACGCGTCCCGCGTCATATCGTGTTCGTCGAACATCAGACCTCGATCCCGTTGTCCTTCAGGACCGAACGGGCGAGGAACAGATCGGCGTCGCGCACCATCAGGCGGCGCGGCAAAATGCCCAGCGATCCTTCAAGAACGCTCATGTGGACGTCCATCTCAAACGTCGCTATACCCTCCCCGTCGAGGAGCGCTGTCGCATAGGCGATCGTCGTCGGGTCAGTGGTGCGCAGTAGCTCTTTCATGGTCTGAGACTTAGGAACGAACCTCGGCCCTGTCGAGGTGTCACGGGGACGGCATGGGCCTGGACGAGACCGCTCAGAAGCCACACGACCGGCTCGGCGCTTATCTGGCCGCCGACATGGAGGCCGTGAACGAGCTGATCCGCACCCGCATGGCCTCGGAACATGCCCCGCGCATCCCCGAGGTGACCGCGCATCTGGTCGAGGCCGGCGGCAAGCGCCTGCGCCCCATGCTGACCCTCGCCGCCGCGCGGATGTGCGGGTATGAGGGCGACCACCACGTCAAGCTGGCGGCGACCGTCGAATTCATCCACACCGCGACGCTTCTGCACGACGATGTCGTGGACGAAAGCCGCCAGCGGCGCGGCCGGCCGACCGCGAACCTCCTTTGGGACAACAAGTCCTCGGTTCTTGTCGGCGACTATCTTTTTGCCCGGGCCTTCCAGCTGATGACCGAGACGGGCTCGCTTCGGGTTCTCGACATTCTCGCGAACGCCTCGGCGACGATTGCCGAGGGCGAGGTGCTGCAGCTGACCGCCGCGCAGGACCTGCGCACCGACGAGGGCATTTATCTCAAGGTGATCCGCGGCAAGACCGCCGCGCTCTTCTCGGCCGCGACCGAGGTCGGCGGTGTCATCGCCGGCGTGCCCGAGGATCAGGTGCGCGCGCTCTTCACCTATGGCGACGCTCTCGGCATCGCGTTCCAGATCGCCGACGACCTCTTGGACTATGGCGGAACCAGCGCGGTGATCGGCAAGAACGTGGGCGACGATTTCCGCGAACGCAAGCTGACCCTGCCGGTCATCAAGGCGGTGGCCAAGGCAGACGCAGAAGAACGCGCGTTCTGGACGAGGGTGATCGAGAAGGGCGACCAGCGGGACGGAGATCTGGAAGAAGCGCTGGCGCTGATGGCCCGCGATGGGGCGATGGAAGCCACGCGGGACGAGGCCCTCATGTGGGCCGGGCAGGCGAAAGACGCCCTTGGCGCCCTGCCCGCGCATGAGCTGCGCGACATGTTGGCCGATCTTGCGGACTACGTCGTCGGACGCGTGAACTGACCTCAGGACAGGACCGGCGCGGCGGCGATCCACCAGCGGGGGTGCGCCCTGCGCAAGGCCGCCTCGGCCACCCGCGCCGCCGGCAGATCGTCGAAAAGGCCGAAGACCGTCGCCCCCGACCCGGACATGCGCGGGACCCGGGCGCCCGCGTTGGTCATCGCCGCAAGCGCCGCGCCGATGTCCGGCACAAGAGCCACTGCCGGGGGTTCAAGATCGTTCCGTTGCCGGCCGAGCCACTCTGCAAGGCCCGAGGCCCTCGCAAAGCCGGGCGGCATGTCCGCGATCGCGGCGTTGTCCTTGCGCGCGAGCGCCCGGAAGACCGCCGGCGTGGACACCGGGACGCGCGGGTTGACCAGGACAATCGCCAGCCCTCGGGGCAAGCCCGGGCCGCGCGTGACCGTCTCGCCGATGCCACGCATACGCGCCGGGTGGCCGGCAAGGCAGACCGGCACATCGGCGCCGAGGGCAAGCACCGCCTCGGGACCGGGCAAGGGCAGGTCCCAAAGCACGGAGAGCGCCCGCAGCGTCGCCGCCGCATCGGCCGACCCGCCGCCGATGCCCGAGGCGACCGGCAGCGACTTTTCCAGCGCGATCGCGGCGCCGCGCCCCGCGCCGAACGCCCGCGCCGCGCGCATCACGAGGTTGTCCTCACCCGCATCCAGCCCGGCGCCCTCCGGCCCGGTGACCGTCAGTGACAGGCCCTGCGCCTCGGCCACCGTCACCCGGTCGCCGACGCCCGCAAAGACGACCAGACTGTCAAGAAGATGATAGCCGTCGTCGCGCTGCCCGGTGACATGCAGCGCAAGGTTCACCTTGGCCGGCGCAAAGACCTCAATTGCCATTCTTGGTGACGGCAAGGGGCTCGGCGCCCTCTTCCTTCAGCACCGCGTCCAGCCCGACCTCCAGCTTGCGCCGGATCCGCGCGGCCTCTTCCTCGGTGTCAGGCCCGAACGACAGCGCGCGCTTCCACTGGAATTCCGCCTCGAGTTTGCGGCCCACGGCCCAGTAGACATCGCCGAGGTGGTCGTTGACGACCGGATCGACCGGCATCAGCTCGATCGCCTGCTCCATCCTGCCAACCGCCTCCTCGTAGCGACCAAGGCTGTAAAGCGCCCAGCCGAGGCTGTCGACGATGGCGCCGTCGTCGGGCCGCTCCGCAGCGGCCTTCTCGATCATCATCAGCGCCTCGTCGAAATTCTCCTTCCGCTCGAGGTAGGAGTAGCCGAGATAGTTCAGCACGGCGGGCTGGTCTGGCCGCAGCGCCAGCGCCTTGCGGAAATCAGCCTCGGCGCCGGGCCAGTTCTTGATCCGCTCGCGCGCGATGCCGCGCGTGTAGTACAGGACCCACTGGCCCGGATCCTCCTTGGCGAAGCTGGCCAGCGCCTTGTCATAGGCCTCGGCGGCCTCGGTATAGCGCTCCTGCCGGCGCAGGGTATCGCCCAGTTGGCCCCAGACATCGGCCCGGTTCGGATAGGCGCGCGCAAGCTGGCGCAGCGCCTCGATGGCGGTATCCTGGCGCCCGTCCGCGACCAGCGCGTCGATCCGGCCAAGCTCGGCGGACAGGAAGGCGGGATCCTCGCGCGGGATCCGGTCGTAGGTTTCGATGGCAAGCGCGTGCTGCCCCTGCGCCTCGAGGATCGAGGCCGACAGGAGCGTCGCGTCCGTCTCCTTCGGGGCGAGGTACTCGGCCATCCGAGCATAGGCCAGCGTGTCGAGTGTCTGCGATTCCCCGTTCAGGGCGGCGGCAACGGTGAAGAACACCTCGGCAATGCCCTCGCGCGCGTCGTTGACCACGCTGAAGGGAACCGGCTTTCCGGCCTGCAACTCGGCCCGCAGCGCCTCGAAGACCGGATCCTTCGCATCGCCGATGACCTTGTCGATGAGCTCGACCGCCGCCGGGTTGCGCTCAAGCTGGCTCAGGATCTGCGCATGGGCCAGGATACCCCGCCGGGTGGCGCGCAGCGGTCCCTCGGACTCGCCCGAAAAGATCTTGTCCGCGCCCTCGTAGTCGCCGACCGAAGCCAGCGCGAGTGCCTTGTGATAAAGCCCGAAGGCGCGGCTGCCCGCGGCGCCCGCGACAGCATCGAAGCTGGCGGTCGCCTCGGACATCTGGCCAAGCCCGACCTGCACCCAGGCGCGGAAGAGGCCGTCCACCAGCACCCCGGCGCTCTTGCCCTTGTCGAGCGCGGCCAGCGCCCCGGCATAATCGCCCGCCCGCACCAGCTCGGTCAAAAGGACGAGGTCGGCGATCTGGCTCTTCTGGCCCAAGTCCGAAAGTCGCGCCGCCGGTTCGATCGCGGCGGCGACATCGCCCCGCCCGATCTCGGAGATCAGGGCATTTTCCAGAAGGCTCGTGTTGTCCGGATCGTGACCGAGCGCGCGGGCGAAATACTCCGCCGCGGCGCTGTAATCGTATTCGAGGCTCGCGAGCCGTCCGGCAAGATAGGGCCCGGCCAGTCCGTCCTCAGCCATGGCAGGCGCCCCCGTGGCAAGCGCGGCGGCAAGGACGAAGGGGCGAAGAAAGGCGGTCACGTCGGGCGGCTCCGGCAAGTGTCGGCGTGAGCCTATGCCGGCAGGCGCGCCAAGGCAATGCGGGGCACCCGCGCGGATGCCCCCCGGACGCGTTTCTGCCGAAGATGTGACCTCACATATTCGGATAGTTTGGCCCGTCGCCGCCCTGGGGTGTTGTCCAGGTGATGTTCTGGGCGGGGTCCTTGATGTCGCAGGTCTTGCAGCGCACGCAGTTGCTGGCGTTGATCTTGAGCACCAGACCCTGCGCGTTGGGCGTGCCTTCGCCTTCGCGATTCAGTTGCGGGCTCATGCCCTTGGCCTCATCTACCGGCATCA
>JAGRDU010000074.1:0-35842 GCA_020446905.1 Paracoccaceae bacterium
GTGGACTTGCCGCAGCCGCTCTCGCCCACAAGCCCCATCGCCTCGCCGGGCTGGACTACACAGGAGAAGTCCATCACCGCGGGGATTTCGCGCAGGCGGGTGAAGAAGCTGATCGAGAGGTTCTCGATCTCGAGGATCGGGCCGTCATAGTCCCATTTGGTCATCTGGGGTCTCCTGCTGGGGAGGGCCGGGGGCGCTGCCCCCGGACCCCCGGAGTATTTGGACCACACTGAAAGACGGGGCGACGCATGGTCAGTCCTTCAGGCTTTCCTCGCGGAGGCCATCGGCGAGGAGGTTGAGGCCGAGAACGAGGCTCATCAGCGCGAGCGCGGGCACGATGGCGGGATGCGGCGCGATGGTCAGGAGCTTGCGGCCGGCGTTGATCGTCGAGCCCCAGTCGGGGCTTTCGGGCGAGAGGCCAAGGCCGAAGAAGCCGAGGGTGCCGAGGAGGATCGTGGTGTAGCCGATCCGGAGGCAGAAATCGACGATGAGGGGTCCCCGCGCGTTTGGCAGGATCTCCCACAGCATGATGTACCAGGGGCGCTCGCCCCGGGTCTGGGCGGCCGAGACATAGTCGCGCGTCTTGATGTCGAGCGTGAGGCCACGGACGATGCGGAAGACCGTGGGAGAGTTCACGAAGACGACCGAGACGAAGACGATGAGGATGTTGCCCGGGACATGGATGAGATCGAGCGCGTTCGGAAGGACGGCGACGCGAGTCCCCACCTCGCCCACGAGCGAGAGATAGAGATACCCCCCGATCACCGCGATGAGCGTCAGCACCTTGGTGCGGAAGGCCGGCATCACGTAGTAGCGCGAATTCACCAGCACCATCAGGAAGATGATCGGGAAGAGGAAGAGCACGATCGCGATATATTGCGGCAGACCGGTTTCCACGATCTCCGGGGTCACGAGGAGGTAGAAAAGCAGGATCACCGGGAAGGCGAGGATGAGGTTGGCGAGGAACGAGAGCCCGGCATCGAGCTTGCCGCCGTAGTAGCCTGCCGGAAGCCCCAGCGTGATGCCCACCATGAAGGCGAAGAGTGTCGCGAGGGGCGCGATCTCGATCACCACGCGGCTGCCCGCGACCATCCGGCTGAAGACGTCGCGGCCAAGATGATCGCCGCCGAAGAGATACCAGCCGGAGCCGTCGGGCACGGGGGTGCCGGGTACCTTGTTCTTCATGCCGGAGATCTGGCTGAGAACGTCGCGGGTCACGATGAGGTCGGAAAAGAGCGCGGTGAAGACCCAGAACATGACGAGCGCGAAGCCGATCATGCCGATGGTCGAGTCGAAGAGCCGCCCGTAGAGCCCGAGCCGCCGCTTGTAGCGGATCGAGACGGCGAAGGTCACGATGAGGGCGATCCAGACGGGAAGGAAGCGCTTGATGACGGCCAGCAGAATGGCGCCCGAGGAAAGCTCGTCCATGTCAGCTGATCCTGATCCGGGGGTTGAGGAAGACATAGCCCACGTCGGAGATGAGCTGGGTCACGAGAACGACGAACACCGCGACGACCGAGCAGCCGAGGAGGAGCGGGATGTCGTTGTTGCCGGCGGCCTGCACCAGCGTCCAGCCGAAACCCTTGTAACTGAACAGGGTCTCGACGATCACGACGCCGTTCAGGAGCCAGGGAAACTGCAGCATGATGACGGTGAAGGGCGCGATCAGCGCGTTCCTGAGCGCGTGTCGCGTCACCACCTTGCCGAAGGAAACGCCCTTCAGCCGCGCGGTGCGGATGTACTGCGCCGTCATCACCTCGGTCATCGAGGCGCGGGTCATGCGGGCGATATAGCCGATGCCGTAGAGCGCGATGGTCAGGACCGGCAGGAAAAAGTTGTCGAAGGTGATGTCGTCCATCGCGCCCGAGGCGGTGCCCTTGAACCACTTCAGCCCGAACATCGAGGAGGCGAAGACCGCGATCAGGATAACGCCCGAGACATATTCCGGCGTCGCCGTCGAGGCGATCGAGAAGGTCGAGAGCGAACGGTCGAGCTTCGAGCCCTCGCGCATCCCGGCAAGGACGCCGATGAGAAGCGCGGCGGGCACCATCAGTACCATGACCCAGAACATCAGGATGCCGGTCAGCCCGAGGTGGTAGCCGAGCTTCTGCGCGACGGGCGCCTTGAAGAAGGAGGAATAGCCCCAGTCGCCCTGCAGGACGCCGCAGAAGCGCGGCGCCGTCGCAGGGTCCTGCCCGTGGGCGATGCAGCGGCCGGTGGTGACGCCCTCATCCTCGCGTGTCCAGCCGGGCGCGACACCGAGCCATTCGCCATAGCGCACGAGGAGCGGACGGTCGTAACCGTTCTTCATGAGCCAGCTTGCCACCGCCTCGTCGGTGATACGGCTGCCCACTTCGGACTTGGCGAGCTTTTCGAGGTTCGGGGGCAGATTCGTCAGGAAGAAGACGACGAGCGTCAGGCAAAGTGCCGTCAGAACCATGATGGCGAAGCGCCGGAGAAGGAATTTAAGCATGCGAAGGGTCGTCCTTTCCGCCGGGGTGGGGACAGGTGCGCCTGGGGCCTGGAATGACGGGAAGTGCGCGGCGGCCGGTCAGTCGCCGCGCACCGGAAAGATCAGGCGTCGAGCCACCACTTGTAGTGGTGATGCTCGAAGGTCGGATGCATGTCCGCGCCCTTCACATTCTCCTTGAAGTGACGGTAGAGCGAGCGCCAGTAGGGCTGGATCACCACGCCCTCGTCACGCATGATTTTCTCGATCTTTGCCATGACCTCGCGCCGCTTGTCAGCATCGGCGATCGACATCGCCTCTGTCAGGGCGGCATCGAACTCGGCGTTGTTGAAGGCCGTCTCGTTCCAGGCAACGCCCGATTTATAGGCCAGGGCCATGATCTGAACCCCGAGCGGACGCATGTTCCACTCGGTTGCCGAGAACGGATATTTCAGCCAGTCGTTCCAGAAGGTCGAACCGGGCAGGATCGTCCGCTTGATGTTGATGCCCGCATCGCGGATCTGGGCGGCGACGGCATCGCAGGTCGCGGCCTGCCAGTCGTCGTCGATCGAGATAAGCTCGAACTCGGTATCGGCATGCCCCGCATCCGTGATCATCTGCTTGGCGGCGGCGGCATCGACCGTCAGCGGATCAAGCTGGGCGTATTCGGGATGGATCGGGCAGACATGGTGGTTTTCGGCCACTGTGCCAAGAGAGGCATAGCCAAGCTCAAGCACGACGGCGTTGTCGACCGCCATCTGCAGGCCCTTGCGGACATTCACGTCCTTGTAGAGGTCGGCGTCCTGGTTGAAGCGCACTGCGATGGTGGCGGCGGTCACGGCCTCGGACTTGCTCCAGCCGAGACCGTCGAACACCTCAACGAAATCGCCGGTCGTCTGGTAGGTCGCGTCGATTTCGTCGGCCTCGGCGGCCGCAAGATAGGCCGAGGGGTCGGTGCCCAGGTCGATATACTCGATCCGGTCGAGATATGCACCGCCGTAGACATCGGTGCCCCACCAGGCGTGATCGGCGTTCTTCACCAGAACCTGCTTCACACCGACCTCGTTGGTCTCGGGCAGGTAGGGGCCGGTGCCGATCGGGTTGGCCGAGGGATCACCTCCGTCATAGCTCGAATGCACGACCGCGGCCGGATAGTCCGCCATCCCGGCAATGATGGTGATGTCGGGTGCGGGCAGGGCCAGCTTGACCGTGCTGGCGTCGACCACGGTGACGCCGCCATCGCGCACCTTCTTTGTCGCCTCGTCGACCAGCCCGCCCATCCGGGCCGCCATCGAGTTGCCCTCGACCCCGGCATCGCACCAGCCAACGATCGTGCGGGCGACGTCGTCCGCGGTGAAATCGTCGCCGTTGTTCCACTTCACGCCCTGGCGGACATGCAGCGTGTATTCCGTCGCGTCGTCGTTCGTCTCCCAGCTCTCCAGGAGCATGCCGCGGAAGGTGCCGTCGGCGTTGTATTCGACGAGGTACTCAAGCCAGCCGCGGCCGAAGTTGGCGATCTGCGACCAGTCCCAGGTGCGCGGATCCTTCAGCGCCTTGGTCTCCATCTGCATCCTGAGCGTGCCGCCCGGCTTGCCCATTTCCTGCGCCATGGCAGGCGCCTTGAGGCCGATCAGGCCGTAGGCCGCCGCGCTGCTGACGCCAAGCGCCGAGGCGCGGGTCAGGAACTCGCGCCGGCTGAGCGTGCCAGCGGCCACCTCGGCGGCGTAGTCGCGCGCCGCGGGGTGGATCTTCCCGGTCGTAAAGTCTTTGGCCATTCGTTCTCTCCCTGCGTAATGGCTATGTTCTGTCCGCCGGTTTTCCGGCTGTTCTCGGGATTGCGACATTGCGCAATCTTTCGGCCCTTGCGTCAATGCCGGTTTCCGGCACTCGGACGCATGTTTCCGTCATTGTTAGCGCTGATAGGTCGCAGGATCAACCGGCGCGGCGAAAAGCCGAAGGGGTCTTGCCGGTCCGGTGCTGGAACGCGCGGGTGAAATAGGCCGCCGAGGTGAAGCCGAGCGCCTCGGATATGCGCACGATCGGCAGGCGCGTCTCGCTCAGAAGCTTGCGCGCCTCGTAGATCAGCCGGTCATGCAGAAGGTCCGAGGCGGAGCGCCCGCAGGTCTGGTTGCAGACCCGCGTCAGATGCGTCGGGGTGACGCCGAGGTCGGCGGCAAATTCCGCGACGCCCTTGCCCGAGCGAAAATCCTGCTCGAGAAGCGCGGTGTAGCGCGCGGCAAGGCGCCGCGAAGCGTCCGGCTTGCGGGCGGCTTCCTCGCCGCTGTCTGCGTGCCGCTCGAGCCAGACACCGAGAAGGCCGAGAAGATGCTGCGCGGCGCGGTCGGCACCCGGCTTGCCGCTGTCGGCCTCGCGCTGGATGCTGTCGAGCAGCGCCGAAAGCTCGGCCTGGGTGCCGCCGTCGCGGATCCGCAGATGCTGCGCCGTCTTCGGCAGGTCAAGCGTGCAGCCGCGCCCGAAGAAGAGCGCCGTGCCATAGGTCTGCGCCGACGCGTCGAATCCGTGCATCACGCCGGCGGGGATGAAGATCGCGTTATGCGCGCCGTAACCGCGCGTGACGCCGCCGACGGTGATCCGCCCCTGGCCGCGCGTGAACCACAAAAGCAGCGGCTCCGAGATCGACCGCATCGCCTCGATCCGCCAGCGGCCGCCGCTCGCGAGCCGCGGAATCGCGATGACCCGCATCGGTGTCGTCGCGGGACCCTCGGGGATCTCGACATGCGGGCGCGGCGGCTTCGGCTGGCGGGTGCGCTCGGCCTTGGGCTTCGCCTTGGCCTTGATGGCCGATTTCTTCCCGGTCGCGGTGCCCTTGGGCTTGGCCGCGCCATCGGAGAACTGTGACAGCGGAGTGCCTGAGAAGAGCTTCAACGGCGATCCTTCGTCTTTTGGCGACCGTCTCTTGATCGGGCGCAATGCATTGACTTTCGGCGGATAGTATTCGTCCATCCGGCAAATCCCAAGGCAAAAATGTGCGGATTCAGCGGCATCGCGGTCGCTGTTGCGCCGCTGCGGCATGGCTCACGGCGCGGCAATCCGGCGCCAGCCGCGCATCCGGGCGCGAAACCAGCTGCGCTGTCGCTTTGCGTATTGCCGGCTGGCGGCTTGCGCGCGCAGGGTTGCGGCCTCCAGCGTCAGCTCTCCGCGAAGATGCGCGACAAGCTCGGGCGCGCCGATCGCCCGGGCCCAGAGCGCCGCCGGGTCCCAAAGGGGCAGGGCCGATCGCACCTCGTCCAGCGCGCCGCCCGCCACCATCGCAGCAAAGCGCCGGTCGATGCGGTCCGCAAGCCAGTCGCGGTCCGCGTCGATCACCAGCCCGGTCGCCTGGTCGAGCGGCAAGAGCGGCGCGCCCGTCTCGGCCTGCCACTCTGTCAGGCCGCGCCCGGTGGCGTGGAACACTTCCCAGGCACGCTGGACGCGGGCGGGGTTCTGCGCGTCGATGCGGGCAAGCGTGGCCGCGTCCACGCCAACCCTCAGCGCCTGCAGACCCTGCTCGGCAAGCAGCCGGTCCGCCTCGGCGCGCAGTTCGGGCGGCACCGGCGGAATCTCGGCCAGTCCCTCGGTCAAGGCCGTGAGGTAAAGACCCGTGCCGCCAACGATGATTGGCCGCTCCGGCCCCCCAAGAAGCGGCTCCACCTCGCGCAGCCAGTGCCCGACCGAATAGGGCGCGCCACGCGGCAGGTGCCCGTAAAGACGGTGCGGCACGCGCGCTTCCTCCTCGGGCGAGGGGCGCGCGGAAAGGACGCGCCAGCAGCCCCAGACCTGCAGCGCATCGGCATTTACAATCACGCCGCCCTGCCGTTCGGCGATGGCCAGCGCGAGCGCGGACTTGCCCGACGCGGTCGGGCCGGCGATCAGCAGGGGCTTGTCAGGTGAGATTTCGTCTATATCTATCAGCGCCTTGCCCGCCTGTCTTCATTTCGATCCCGTCCTGGCCCCATCTGTTCCCGGGCCGATCCCGCGCCCGGTTGATCCTCCCGCAGATTTCCTCCATTTTGCGCGCGAACAAACAAAGCGGCAAGGGAAGCAGGCGGATGAGCGGTGCAGGGGAGCCGGGCGTGAAGTACAAGCGGGTGCTTCTGAAGATCTCGGGCGAGGCGCTGATGGGCGATCAGGGCTATGGCCTGCATCCCCCGACCGTCGCCCGCATCGCCCGCGAGGTGAAGTCGGTCCATGACCTCGGCGTCGAGATCTGCATGGTGATCGGCGGCGGCAATATCTTCCGCGGGCTGCAAGGATCCGCACAAGGGATGGAACGCGCGACGGCCGACTACATGGGGATGCTGGCGACGGTGATGAACGCGCTCGGCATGCAGGCCGCGCTCGAGGCCGAGGGCATCCACACGCGCGTCATCTCGGCGATCCCGATGGATACGGTCTGCGAACCCTACATCCGCCGCCGCGCCATCCGCCACCTTGAAAAAGGCCGCGTCTGCATCTTCGCCGCCGGCACCGGCAACCCCTATTTCACGACCGACACCGCCGCGACGCTGCGCGCGAACGAGATGAACTGCGAGGCGATCTTCAAGGGCACCAAGGTGGACGGGGTGTACGACAAGGACCCAAAGAAACACGGTGACGCCAAGCGCTACGACAAGGTGAGCTATGACGAGGTGCTGCAAAAGCATCTCGGCGTCATGGATGCCTCGGCGATCGCGCTGGCCCGCGACAACAACCTGCCGATCATCGTCTTCTCGCTGGACGAGCCGGGCGGGTTCCGCGGCATTCTCGCTGGCAAGGGAACCTACACGACCGTCAGCGGTTAAATCCTACCCATCGGCCGGGCTTTCTGCTAAAGCGCGGCACGAACGACGCAAGACGACCCACGGAATGCCTCATGTCCGACGACATTGATATCGACCTCGACGACCTCGAACGCCGCATGGACGGCGCGATGGGCTCGTTGCGCCACGAATTCGGGACCCTGCGGACGGGGCGCGCCTCGGCGACGATGGTCGAGCCGATCATGGTAGACGCTTACGGCGCGCTGACCCCGATCAACCAGGTCGCCACGATCAACGTGCCCGAGCCGCGCATGGTCACGATCAACGTCTGGGACAAGAGCCTTGTCCAGAAGGTGGAAAAGGCGATCCGCGACAGCGGACTCGGCATCAATCCGCAGTTGAACGGCACCATCATCATGCTGCCGATTCCGGAACTGAACGAGGAGCGGCGGCGCGACCTGACGCGGGTCGCGGCGCAATATGCAGAACATGCGCGCGTCGCGGTGCGCAACGTGCGGCGCGACGGAATGGACCAGATCAAGAAGGCCAAGGGCGACGGGATGAGCGAGGACGATCAGAAATTCTGGCACGATGCCGTGCAGGAACTGACCGACCGCTTCATCGCCGCCGTTGACAAGGCCCTGGAAGACAAGCAGGCAGAAATCATGCAGGTCTGAGGACCGGCATGTGCTAAACCGGAGCGAGAGCCGGGACAGTCGGGGGCCGGAAAGGGCAGGGCCAATGGCCGCGAAGGACATTACCGGAGAGCAGCCGGCTCATGTCGCCATCATCATGGACGGCAACGGACGCTGGGCCACGGGCCGCGGCTGGCCGCGGCTTGTCGGGCACCGGCGCGGTGCCGAGCGCGTGCGCTCCATCGTCGAGGCGGCGCCGGGCCTCGGCATCAGGTATCTCACGCTTTATGCATTCTCGACCGAGAACTGGAAGCGCTCGACAGAAGAGGTGATCGGCCTCATGTCGATCTTCGCCCGCTATATCCAGTCCGAGGCCGAACGGCTCTCGGCGGAAGGTGTGCGGCTGCGCTTCATCGGCGGGCGCGACCGGCTGGACAAGAAGCTGCAGAAGCTGATGACCGGGATCGAGGAGCGCACGGCAGGCAATGACCGGCTGCACCTGACGGTCGCGATCAACTACGGCGGGCGCGATGAGATCGCGCGCGCGGCGCGGCGGCTGGCCGAGGATGTCGCCGCAGGGCGGATCGCACCGGAAGAAGTCGGCGAAGACGCGCTGGCGGCTCGGCTCGACACGGCAGGACTGCCGGACCCCGACCTCGTGATCCGCACCAGCGGCGAGAGTCGCATCTCGAACTACCTCCTCTGGCAGTCGGCCTATGCCGAGTATGAATTCACCGACACGCTCTGGCCGGATTTCACGGCCGAGGAGCTTGCCACGATCCTGTCGCGCTTCACATCGCGCGAGCGGCGGTTCGGCGGCGCGTTGACCGCATGAGCGAGACAAGCCAGGGCGGCGGGAAATGGGGCGACCTCGCGCCCCGTGTGCTTTCGGGCATCGGCATGGCCGTTGGCGGTCTTGCACTTGTCTGGCTGGGCGGGCCCTGGTTCGCGGCGCTGGCGGCCATCGCCGGCGGCATCATGATCTGGGAACTTGCGGCGATGACCGACCGGGCGCGCCCGTCCGAGGCGCTGGTCCTCGGGCTTGCCGCCGCTCTGATCCTTGCCGTCATCCTCTTCACCCGCAACCCGTTCCTCGTGCCGCTTCTGGCCGTGCCCTCGCTTTTCGGTATTGCCCGGCCGGGGCGGCCGCTGCGGCTTCCGTTCGCGATCTATGCCGCGATGATCATGGCAACGAGCTATGGCCTTGTTGCCTTCCGCGAGGGATACGGCCTTCTCTGGCTCCTCTGGCTGATCCTCGTCGTCGTCGTGACTGACATCGCCGGCTATTTCGCCGGGCGCATCCTGGGCGGGCCGAAGTTCTGGCCGCGCTTCAGTCCCAAGAAGACCTGGTCGGGCATCGTCGCGGGCTGGCTGGCGGCCGCAGCGATCGGCGCCGTTTTCCTGCGCTATTCCTCGGCGGGGATCGACCTTCTCTGGATCTCGGCGCTTCTCGCCTTCGCCTCGCAGCTTGGCGATATCGGCGAAAGCGCGATCAAGCGGATGTCGGGCGTCAAGGACAGCTCGAACCTCATTCCGGGGCATGGCGGCCTCATGGACCGCTTCGACGGGCTGCTGGGCGCCGCCCTTTTCATGCTTCTCGTGGCACAGCTGACGGACGTGCCCTCGGTCCGGTTCTGACAGATGCGGCGGGTCTCGGTCTTCGGTGCCACAGGGTCGATCGGCGAAAGCACATTCGACCTGCTGATGCGGCAGGGCGGGGCCGAGGCCTATGACGTGGTGGCCCTGACCGCCGGGCGCAACGTCGCGCGTCTGGCCGAGCAGGCACGCGCGCTGAAGCCCGACGTCGCCGTCATCGCCGATGAGGCATCGCTTCCCGCCCTGCGCGAGGCTCTGGCAGGCACGGGGATCGCCACGGCTGCGGGGCAGGCGGCTGTCGCCGAGGCCGCCCATCGCCCGGCCGACTGGATCATGTCGGGCATCGTCGGCGCGGCGGGGCTGGAGCCGGGCTTCCGCGCCTTGCAGCACGGCACCACGCTCGCGCTCGCCAACAAGGAAAGCCTCGTCACGGCAGGCCCGCTGCTGATGGCCGAAGCCGGCGCGAGGGGCGCGACGATTCTGCCTGTCGACAGCGAGCATTCGGCCGTCTTCCAGGCCCTCGCCGGCGAAGACATGGCCGCGGTCGAGACCGTCACGATCACCGCCTCGGGCGGCGCCTTTCGCGACTGGCCGCTGGAACGACTGGCCCGCGCCACGGTGGCCGAAGCCTCGACCCATCCCAACTGGAACATGGGCCAGAGGATCACGATCGACAGTGCGTCGATGTTCAACAAGGCGCTGGAAGTCATTGAGGCGCATGAGTTCTTCGGGCTGACGCCCGCGCAGGTGGAGGTCCTCGTTCATCCGGAATCCCTGCTTCATGCACTAGTCTCGTTCCGCGACGGCGGCATGATCGGCCACCTCGGCGCCCCCGACATGCGTCATGCCATCGGCTATGCGCTGAACTGGCCCGAGCGCGGCCACCTGCCGGTGGCGCGGCTCGACCTTGCGCGCATCGGGCGCCTGACCTTCTCGGCTCCCGATCCGCACCGCTACCCCGCCCTGCGCCTCGCGCGTGAGGTCATGGCGACGGGCGGCCTTGCCGGCGCGGCCTTCAACGCGGCCAAGGAGATCGCGCTTGACGCCTTCATCGCCGGGCGCATCCGCTTCACCGACATGGCGTCGGTGGTCGAGGAGACGCTCGACCGGCTTTCGGGGCGCGAATCCCTTGGCAAACGCCCCGGGAGTCTCGATATGGTTCTCGAGATGGACCGCTCGGCCCGCCGCGTCGCGGCCGAAACCCTTGCGGAACTCGCCGCGGCCGAAAGGACCTGAGACTTGGATTTTCCCGCGCTTCTGACCTCGCTTGGCGATACGCTTTACACCGCCCTTGCCTTCGTGATCGCGCTGTCGGTCATCGTCGCCGTCCACGAATACGGCCACTACATCGTCGGCCGCTGGTCCGGCATCAAGGCCGAGGTCTTTTCGATCGGCTTCGGACCGAAACTCTGGAGCCGGATGGACCGGCACGGCACGCGCTGGCAAGTGGCGGCCGTGCCCTTCGGCGGCTATGTGAAGTTCCTCGGCGACGCGAACGCGGCCTCGGCGGGCGCGGACAGCGATACGATGTCGCGCCTCACGGCCGAGGAACGGCGCCACACGATGCACGGCGCGCCGCTCTGGGCGCGGGCGGCGACGGTGGCGGCGGGACCCATCTTCAACTTCATCCTGTCGATCGCGGTCTTCGGCGCGATGCTCTTCACCACCGGGGTTGCGACCGAGGCCCCCGAGATCGCGGCGCTGAAGCCGCTTCCGGTCGAGAACCAGTTGATGCCGGGCGACCGCATTCTCAGCGTCGATGGCCATGATACGCCAGACTACAAGGCGCTCGGTGACGCGGCCGACCTGATGCCGGATGCGGCGAACGTTCCTTATGTGGTGATGCGTGGCGGCGAGGAGATCACGGTCACGGGTCCGACGCTGATCCCGCCGCTTGTCCTCGCGGTGCTGCCGAAAAGCGCCGCGATGGATGCCGGACTGCTGGAAGGCGACGTGATCCTTGAAATGAACGGCACGCCAGTCATCCGGTTCGACGACCTTCAGGCAATCGTGAAAGCGTCTCAGGGCGCGCCGGTGACGCTGAAGGTCTGGCGCGCGGGCGAGACCTTCGAAACGACGCTCGCGCCGCGCAACCGCCCGGTGCAGGCCGAGGACGGTACGCTCGAGAACGGCTACCAGATCGGCATTTCGGGCAGTTTCATGTTCGACCCCGCGACCCGCACCCCCGGTGTGATCGAGGCGTTGCGCGCCGGCGTTCTGCAGACCTGGGGTATCGTGGCGCAGACCTTCTCGGCGATGTCCTCGATGATCTCGGGCAAGCTCTCGACCTGCAACCTGAACGGACCTGTCGGCATGGCGCAGGCGACCGGCGCGGCGGCCAGCGCGGGGATCGCGTCCTTCATCTGGCTCATTGCCGCACTCTCGACCGCCATTGGTCTTCTGAACCTCTTCCCTATCCCGGTCCTAGACGGCGGGCATCTCGTGTTCCACGCCTATGAATGGGCGACCGGGCGGCCGCCCTCGGACCGGGTGATGAACGCGGCGATGGCCGTCGGGCTGACGATCGTTCTCGCGCTGATGCTGTTCGGCCTGTCGAACGATCTTTTCTGCAGCTAGGGCAGGGCGGGGCGCAAAGCTGCCCCGGCGCCGCCGCAATGCCGCCATAATCCCTGCCTAGCTTGGAACGTGACCCTTTCAGGCAGGGAGTATGAGTCCATGCAGATGATTCAGAACGGATATCGCGGCATGTCGCTTCTGATCGATCTTGGCGCCGACCGGATCCTGATCCCGCTTGCCATCGTGCTTGGCCTTGCCGGCGGCGCGATGATCGGATCGGAACTCGCCCGGCTCGAGGCGCCCGCGCTTCAGAACATGGACTGATCCCGAAGCCTCGGGCATCGGCGGAAATTGCTCGGCGCGGCCCCTTGGGGTCGCGCCGTTGCTTTTGACAATATCTGGCTTTCCCGGTAGTCAGTTTCGCAGAGGCAAAGCAAGAATTACCGGGGGCAGATTATGGTTGCGAAGTCGCGCGAAAGTCATGGCGCCGTCACCGCGAAGGGACGTTTGGCGCGTGGTGCCAAAATCGCCGCTGTCGCGGTCGCTTGCACGGCGTTCTTCGATCCCGCCCTGGCCCAGACCTACACCTTTTCGCGCATCGGCGTCGAAGGAACCCAGCGGATCGAGGAGGCGACCGTCGCCAAGATCGCGGGAATCGCGCCCGGGCAGGCGGTGACCGAAGCCGCGTTGAACGATGCGGTCCAGCGGCTCATCGCTTCGGGCCTTTTCGCCACGGCGGATGTGGTTCCGTCCGGCGGCACGCTTATCATCCGCGTCACCGAGAACCCGACGATCAACGTGGTGAATTTCGAGGGCAACAGCCGTATCAAGGACGAGGACCTTGCGGCGCTGGTCAAGTCGCAGTCGCGCCGGGTCTATTCGGCGTCGCAGGCCGAAGCCGATGCCGAGGCGATCGCCAAGGCCTACGCCGAGGTGGGTCGCATCGCGGCACGGGTCGAGCCGCGCGTGATCGACCGGGGCGACAACCGGGTCGACCTCGCCTTCGAGATCCGCGAGGGCAAGGTGACCGAGGTGGAGCGGCTGAGCTTTACCGGCAACCGCGCCTATTCGGACCGCCGCCTGCGTCAGGTGCTTGAGACCAAGCAGGCGGGTCTCCTGCGCAACATCATCCAGCGCGACACCTACGTCGCCGACCGGATCGAATTCGACAAGCAGCTCCTGACCGACTTTTATCGGGCGCGCGGCTATATCGACTTTCAGGTCCTTTCGGTCGCGCGTGAGTTCTCGCGGGAGCGGGACGGGTTCTTCCTGACCTTCGCGGTGCGCGAGGGACTGTCGTACAAATACGGCAACGTCTCGGCGGTCAGCGAATACGAGGGTGTCGACGTCGCGCCCTATCAGGACGTGATCCGCATCCGGCCAGGGGCGACCTACTCGCCGCTTTCGATCGACACAACCATCAGCCGCATGGAATCGATCGCGCTGAAGCAGGGCGTCGATTTCGTGAACATCGTCCCGCGCATCACCCGCAACGAAGAGAACCAGACGCTCGATGTTGTGTTCGCGATCACCAAGGGCCCCCGCGTGTTTGTGGAACGCATCGACATCGAGGGCAACGCGACGACGCTCGACAAGGTCATCCGGCGGCAGTTCCGCTCGGTCGAGGGCGATCCGTTCAACCCGCGCGAGATCCGCCAGGGCGCCGAGCGCACCCGAGCGCTGGGGTTCTTCGCAAATGCCGACGTGAACGCGCGGCAGGGCACGCAGGGCGATCAGGTCATCGTCGACGTCAACGTCGAGGAAAAGCCGACCGGATCGCTGTCCTTCGGTGCGACCTATTCGGTGGGAAGCGGTGTCGGCCTCAATCTCGGCCTGTCGGAGTCGAACTTCCTCGGGCGCGGCCAGTATCTCAGCTTCAACATCTCGGCGGGGACCGACACCAAGGACAGCTCGTTCACCTTCATCGAGCCGGCGTTCCTCGACCGCGACCTCAAGTTCCGGATCGGCGCCTACTACCGCACGACGGACAACGACAACGCATTCTATTCGACCCAGCGCATCGGCTTCTCGCCCGCGATCACATTCCCATTGGGCGAGTTCAGCGATCTCGAACTGCGCTACAAGGTCTCGCAGGACGAGATCTTCAGTGTCGATACCAATTCGTCGCAGCTCCTGAAGAACGAAGAGGCGCGCGGGGCCGAGATCACCTCGGCGCTCGGCTACACCTTCGGCTTCAACAACCGCATCGGCGGGCTTGATCCGAACAGCTCGGTGAAGCTGCAGTTCGGGCAGGATTTTGCCGGGCTCGGCGGCGACATCCAGTCGGTGCAGACGACGGCCCTCGCGTCCTACCAGCGCAAGGCGTTCCGCGAGGAAGTCACGCTGCGGGCCGAGATCGAGGGCGGCGCGGTCCTGACCCAGGGCGGCGACAGCCGGCTCGTCGACCGCTTCACCGGCAACGGCAAGATCCGCGGGTTCGAGCCGAACGGCATCGGGCCGCGCGACCTGACAGCGGTCAACAGGGATGCAGTCGGCGGCAACTACTTCGCCGTTGCGCGGTTCGAGGCGGAATTCCCGCTTGGCCTGCCCGAGGAATATGGGATCACCGGCGGCCTTTTCGCCGATGTCGGCTCGGTCTGGGGACTCGACAATACGCTTGGCGGCATCATCGACGATGACATGCACCTGCGCTCGTCGGTCGGCGTGTCGATCTTCTGGACGACGGCGATCGGCCCCCTGCGTTTCAACTTCTCGAAGGCGCTGGACAAGCAGAGCTACGACAAGGAGCAGAACTTCGACCTGACCGTGTCGACGCAGTTCTGATGCGCGGGGTCCTGAGCGCCGCCCTCGTCGCCGCGCTTCTTGGCGCAGGGATCGCGGCGGCGCAGGAGGGGGCCGCGCAGCCGATCGTTCAAAGTCCGATCCTGACGCTCGATCAGGAACGTCTGTTCACCGGCACGCTCTGGGGCAAGCGCGCGGCAGAGCGGATCGAGGCAGCATCGGCCGCCCTTGCCGCCGAGAACCGCCTCATCGAGGCCGACCTGACCGCCGAGGAAAAGGCCTTGACCGAGCGGCGTCCGACGATGCCGAACGAAGAGTTCCAGGCCGCCGCCGCGAAGTTTGATGAGAAGGTGACCGAGATCCGGCGCACACAGGACGGGAAGGCGCGCGACATCGGTCAGATGCACGACGCCGAGCGCCAGCGGTTCTATGCCGCCGCGCTGCCGGTGATGACCGAGGTGCTTCGTGCGCGCAAGGCGGTCGCCGTGCTCGACAGCCGGGCGATCTTCCTCGCCGCGGACGCCATCGACGTGACCGACGAGCTGATCGCGCGCATCGACGACGCACTCGGCGCCGGAGAGGAGGCGCCTGCCCCCGGTGCTCCGGCCCCCGATGCGCCAGCCCAGGGCGGCAACTGAGGGCTTGTTCTTGTCAGGCCGGGGGCGACTTGCTAGCTAGGCGCGAGCCCCCGGGGAAGGAGAAACCATGACGACCGAGCCGATCACCGAGGCCGATCTGGACCTGATCCAGCGGATCATCCCGCATCGCTATCCCTTCCTTCTGATCGACAAGGTCGTGAAGATCGAACGCGACAAGGGCTGCGTCGGGATCAAGAACGTCACGATCAACGAGCCGCATTTTACCGGCCATTTCCCGTCCAAGCCGATCATGCCCGGTGTCCTCGTCGTCGAGGCGATGGCGCAGGCGGCGGCTGTACTTGTCGGTATCTCGATGGATGTCGTCGGCCGTGATCTTCTGACCTATTTCATGTCGATCGACGGCTGCAAGTTCCGCCGCATGGTGGTGCCCGGCGATGTCCTCGAACTGCACATGACCGTGAAGCGCGGCGGCGGCAAGATCTGGAAGTTCGACGGCAAGGCGATGGTGGGCGAGCAGGTGGCCTGCACCGCCGAGATCACCGCGATGATGGACCTTCGGGACTGACATGGGGATCGCGAAAACCGCAATCGTCCATGCCTCGGCGGTCGTGGAGCCCGGCGCGTCGATCGGCGAGGGTTGCCGGATCGGACCGTTCTGCCTGATCGGCGCGGAAGTGACCCTCGGCGCCGGGGTCGAGGTGAAAAGCCATGCGGTGGTGGCGGGCGACACGACCGTCGGCGACGGCACGGTGATTTTCCCCTTCGCGACGATCGGCGAGGTGCCGCAGGACCTGAAGTTCAAGGGCGAGAAATCGAGACTTGTCATCGGCGCGCGAAACCGCATCCGCGAGCATGTGACGATCAATGTCGGCACCGAGGGCGGCGGCGGTGTCACGCGGGTCGGCGACGACTGCCTCCTGATGGCCGGGGCGCATGTGGCGCACGACTGCCAGGTCGGCAACCGCGTGATCCTCGTCAACAACGCCGCGCTGGCCGGGCACTGCGTGCTTGAGGATGACGTGATTGTCGGCGGCCTCTCCGGCGTCCACCAGTTCGTCCGCATCGGCCGCGGCGCGATGATCGGGGCGGTGACCATGGTCACGGCCGACGTCATCCCGCATGGCATGGTCCACGGGCCGCGCGGCACATTGGACGGGCTGAACCTCGTCGGGCTAAAGCGGCGCGGGGCGACACGGGCAGACATGACCGCCCTGCGTGATCTTCTCGCCGATCTTGGGCAGGGCACCTTCCGCGAGACCGCAAAGGCGCGGGCCGAAGCCGGCAGCGACAGCGTGCCGGTGAACGAGGTGCTGGATTTCATCCTCGGCCCCTCGGACCGGTCCTTCCTGACGCCGCGATGACGAGGACGGCGCTCATCGCGGGGCAGGGCGCGTTGCCGGTCGCGCTGGCGGATGCTCTGGCGAGTGCGGGCGAGGCGCCGGTCCTGGCCGAGATGGACGGATTTCCCTCTGACGTCAGAGGGGTCGAGCCGATCCGGTTCCGCGTGGAGCGGCTGGTGCCCTTCCTCGATGCGCTCGCCGGGCAGGGGGTTGCACGCGTCGTCTTTGGCGGCGCGATGCGGCGGCCGCAGATCGAGGCCGAACTGATCGACCCGCGCACCGCAACGCTGGTGCCGCGCCTGACGGGGGCTATCCGGTCGGGCGACGATGCCCTCCTGCGCACGGTGATTGCGATTTTCGAGGACTGGGACTTCGAGGTCGTCGGCGCCGCCGAGGTCGCGCCCGGTCTCGTTCCCGGACCGGGCGTCCTTTGCGGCGCGCCGACGGACGCGGATCGCTCCGATGCGGCCCGCGCGGCGGCGATCGTCGCGGACCTCGGGCGGCTCGACATCGGGCAGGGGGCAGTGGTCGCACAGGGCCTCTGCCTTGCCGTCGAGACACTGCCGGGAACGGATGCGATGCTCGGTTTCGTGGCTGAAAAGGCCAAAGGGCTGCGTCCCGATCCCAAGGGTGCGCACGGCGTCTTCTACAAGGCGCCGAAGCCGGGGCAGGATCGGCGCATCGACCTGCCGACCATTGGCACCGGAACCGTTCGCAATGCCGCAAAGGCCGGCCTTGCCGGCATCGCCTGGGAGGCGGGCGGGGTGATCCTTCTGGACCGCGCGGCCATGATCGCCGAGGCCGAGGCGCGCGGCCTCTTCCTCTGGGCGCGGGAGCCGTGAGGGTCTTCCTGATCGCCGGAGAGGCTTCGGGCGACACCCTCGGGGCTGCGCTGATGGCGGGACTGAAGACTTTGGTGCCGGGGGTGGAGTTCCATGGGGTCGGCGGGCCGAGGATGGCGGGCGAGGGTCTCACGAGCCTTTTCCCCATGGACGAGTTGTCGGTCATGGGGCTGGTGGAGATCCTGCCGAAATACCGCGCGTTGAAGCGCCGCATCGCCGAGACGGCGGCAGAGGCGCTGCGGCTTCGCCCCGACGTTCTTCTGACCATCGACAGCCCGGATTTCTGCCTGCGTGTCGCCCGCGCCGTGCGGGCCGAACGGCCGGATCAGAAGACGGTTCATTACGTCGCCCCGACCGTCTGGGCCTGGCGCCCTGGCCGCGCGGCGAAGATGGCCGAGGTCATCGACCACGTGCTCGCGCTTTTCCCCTTCGAGCCGCCCTACATGGAAGCCGCGGGGATGAGCTGCGATTTCGTCGGCCATCCCGTCGTCGCGGCTGGCTGGGCCGGCAAGGGCGAGGCCGCCGCATTCCGAAAGCGTCTCGGCATCGGCGCCGAACAGCCGCTTCTCCTCTGCCTGCCGGGCTCGCGCCGCGGCGAGGTCACGCGCCTGGCCCCGCGCTTCTCCGAGGCGATCACCCAGCTGCGTGACCGCGAGCCGAGCCTGCGCGCCGTGATCCCGACGGTTCCCTCTGTCGCGCCGCTCGTGCGCGGGATCGTCGCGCGCTGGCCCGTCGTACCCGAGGTGCTGGAGGCCGAAGGTGACCGGCTGGCCGCCTTCGCCGCCGCCGATGTCGCGCTCGCGGCCTCGGGGACGGTCAGCCTCGAACTTGCGGCGAACCGCGTGCCGATGGTGATCGCGCATGACTTCAACCGCCTCACTTGGTGGATGATGAAGCGCGCGGCGCTGATCGACACCGTAACCTTGGTGAACATCGTCTCGGAAACTCGCGCCGTGCCTGAATATCTTGGTCCCGCCTGCCGACCCCGCCTGATCGCGGGCGCGCTCGCCCGGTTGATCGACGATATCCATGCGCGCGCGCCGCAGATCGAGGCGATGGAGGTGACGATGGAGCGTCTCGGACGCGGCGGAGAAGCCCCGGGTCTGCGCGCCGCGCGGTCGGTTCTTTCCTTGCTTGAGGGAATGGCATGAGGACGCTCGCGATCGTGACGGCAATCCTTCTGCCGCTCCCGCTCGCGTCCTGGGCCGGGGACGGCGACGCGGGGCGCGGCGAAGCGGCCTTTGTCAGCGACTGCAGGCGATGCCACAAGGACCGGACGGCGATAGGCATGGACGTGGCGAAGATCCCGCCCGAAGAGCGGGTCGCCACGCTGGAATCCTTCCTCGCGGGGCATCACACCCGCGAGGCCGACCGCCGCGCCGACCTGGTCGCCTATCTCGTGACGATGGCTCAGTAGCCTCGCCAGATCCAGCCGCCACCGAAGATGCGGCTACCTGCAGTCTGGTAAAAGACGCAAGCCTGGCCCGGGCTTACACCCTCTTCCGGGTCCAGAAGCTCAACTTCCGCCTTGGTCGCCGAGAGCGGGCGCACGATGGCCGGGCGCGGCGGGCGGGTGGAGCGGATGCGGACAGAGAGGTGCCATTCGGTCCGGCTCTCGAAGGGCGCATCCCCCAGCCAGTTGATCTCGCGCACCGGAACGATCCTCGTCGACAGCGCCTCCTTCGGCCCGACGATCACGCGGCGCGTGTCCGGGTCGAGCTTTACCACATAGAGCGGATCGCCAAGGCCGCCGATACCAAGGCCGCGGCGTTGCCCGATCGTGTAATGAATGACGCCCCGATGGGTCCCGAGGACATTGCCCTCCATGTCCGCGATCTCACCCGGATCGGCAGCACCGGGGCGCAGTTTCTCGATGACCGAGGCATAGTTGCCGTTCGGCACGAAGCAGATGTCCTGNNCTGGCTGTCGGGCTTGTCCGCCACGCTCAGCCCGTATTTTGCCGCCAGGGCGCGTGTCTCCGCCTTCGAGGCGAGGCCACCGAGCGGAAAGCGCAGGAAGGAAAGCTGCTCGGGCGTCGTCGAGAAGAGGAAATAGGACTGGTCGCGGTTCGGATCGGCCGCCGAATGCAATTCGGGGCCGTTCGCGCCCTCCATCCGCCGGATGTAGTGGCCCGTCGCCATGCAGTCGGCGTCGAGCTCCTTCGCGGTCCCGAGAAGGTCCTTGAACTTCACCCGCTCGTTGCAGCGGATGCAGGGGACCGGGGTCGCACCGGCGAGATAGGCATCGGCAAACTCTTCGATCACCGCTTCGCGGAACATGTTCTCGTAGTCGAGGACGTAGTGCGGAAAGCCCATCGCCTCGGCCACCCGGCGGGCGTCATGGATGTCCTGACCGGCACAGCAGGCGCCCTTTTTCGCAAGCGCCGCGCCGTGGTCATAAAGCTGCAAGGTGACACCGACGACGTCATAACCCTCGTCCTTCAGCATCGCGGCCACGACCGAGCTGTCGACGCNNCGCCGCCGGACATGGCGACGACGACACGGGTGTCGGCAGGGGCCTTTGCGAGGCCGAGGGAGTTCAGCGGGCGGTCGAGCATGGCAGGGTCCGGGGGGATCGGAAGGAATATAGGAAAATGCGAGATACTCGCAAGGCGGGGTTTCACCGCTCCTTAAGCCTGGCGGGCAAGGATGCCCATGGGAGAAGTGAAGGGGTGAAGGATGTTTCTCAGAAAGATTGACGGGCCAAGGGCTGTGACCCTGCCCGACGGAACGGTCATGACACGCGCCGACCTGCCGCCGTCCGAGACGCGGCGCTGGGTCGCGAGCCGGAAGGCGAAGGTCGTGAAGGCGGTGGACGTCGGCCTTTTGCCGCTGAAGGAGGCGCTCCAGCGCTATCAGCTCAGCGAGGAAGAGTTCGGCCTCTGGCAGGGCGCCATCGCACGGCACGGTGAAAAGGGGTTGAAAGTCTCGAGGATCCAGAAATATCGTCAACCCTAGGTAGATCATCAAGGCGTCTCCACGCTGGTAACGTGCGGTTAACCATTTTGGAGCAGGGTGGCGGTGATCGAGCGGTTAACGCGGAGTACGCCTGATGAGAATCCTGTTGGTGGAAGACGACCCTGCCACGTCGCGCAGCATCGAACTGATGCTGACCCATGCCAATCTGAACGTCTACTGCACCGACCTCGGTGAGGAAGGCATCGATCTGGCGAAGCTTTATGACTACGATCTGATCCTGCTCGATCTCGGTCTGCCGGACATGAACGGACACGAGGTGCTGCGCCAGTTGCGCCTTGCCAAGGTGGAAACGCCGATCCTGATTCTGACCGGCTCGGACGATACCGAAAACAAGATCCGCAGCTTCGGCTTCGGCGCCGACGACTACCTGACCAAACCCTTCCATCGCGAGGAACTGGTGGCGCGAATCCACGCGATCATCCGCCGGTCCAAGGGTCACGCCCAGTCGATCATCCGCACCGGCAAGATCGCGGTGAACCTCGACGCCAAGACGGTCGAGGCCGAGGGCGGCGCGGTGCATCTGACCGGCAAGGAATATCAGATGCTGGAGCTGCTGAGCCTTCGGAAGGGCACGACGCTGACGAAAGAGATGTTCCTCAACCATCTCTATGGCGGCATGGACGAGCCCGAGTTGAAGATCATCGACGTCTTCATCTGCAAGCTTCGCAAGAAGCTGGCCGAGGCGACGGGCGGCGACAATTACATCGAGACGGTCTGGGGTCGCGGCTATGTGCTGCGCGAGCCCGTCGCCGACGCGGGTCGCAAGATCGCCGTCGGCGCCTGACCCGCCGGCTCACAGCAGGCTGGACCTCACCCGGGTGGCGCCCTAACACTTCGGGGGCGTGAACGGGGGAGGTCTTGGCATGTCCGGCGGCGCGGTAAACGGGGCGGAGGAAGCGGTCGACCGGTTGACGATCGAGGCCGCGCGCACCGAATGGGCACGCATCGCCGCCGAGGTCGCGCGGGCCAATAAGGCCTACCATACCGAAGATGCCCCCGAAATCTCGGATGCCGATTACGACGCGCTGAAGCGGCGCCTGCAGGCAATCGAAGCGCGGTTCCCGGGTCTTGCCAGCGCGGGCAGCCCGACGCAGGCGGTCGGCGCCGCGCCGTCCGAGACCTTCGCCAAGGTCGCGCACCGCGTTCGGATGCTGAGCCTCGAGAACGCCTTCGACGAGGCCGAGGTGCGCGAGTTTGACGACCGGGTGCGGCGCTATCTGAACCTTCCGGCGGACGCGCCGCTCGACTATACAGCCGAGCCGAAGATCGACGGGTTGTCGCTCTCCTTGCGCTATGAGGAGGGCGTCCTGGTACAGGCGGCGACCCGTGGTGACGGCGAAACCGGAGAGAACGTCACCGGCAATGCCCGCACCATCGCCGACATCCCCGAACGCCTCGACGGCGCGCCCGGGGTGCTGGAGGTGCGCGGCGAGGTCTACATGAGCCACGCCGACTTCGCCGCCCTGAACGCGCGTCAGGTCGAGGCGGGGGCCAAGACCTTCGCAAACCCGCGCAACGCCGCGGCGGGGTCGCTGCGGCAGCTCGACGCCGCGATCACTGCGGCCCGGCCCCTGCGGTTCTTCGCTTATGCCTGGGGAGAGCTGTCCGCCCCGCTCGACGGGACGCAGAAGGGCGCGATCGACCGCCTCGCGGCCCTCGGCTTTGCCACCAACCCGCTGACGCGGCTTTGCGACGGACCGGACGCGGTGCTGGCGAGCTATCGCGAGATCGAGCAGAAGCGCGCGACCCTCGGCTATGACATCGACGGTGTCGTCTACAAGGTCAACGACCTTGCCTATCAGGCTCGGCTCGGGTTCCGGTCGACGACACCCCGTTGGGCAATCGCGCACAAGTTCCCTGCCGAGCTCGCCTGGACACGGCTTGAGGCGATCGACATTCAGGTGGGCCGCACCGGCGCACTTTCCCCCGTGGCACGGCTGACGCCGGTGACCGTCGGCGGCGTCGTGGTGTCGAATGCGACGCTGCACAACGAGGACTACATCGCCGGACGGTCGGCGAGCGGTGAAGAGATCCGGGGCGGCAAGGACATTCGGGTCGGCGACTGGGTGCAGGTCTACCGGGCGGGCGACGTGATCCCGAAGATCGCCGATGTGGACCTTTCGCAGCGGCCCGAGGAAGCGGTGCCCTATGTCTTCCCGACGGTCTGCCCGGAATGCGGGTCCGATGCCGTGCGCGAGGAGGGCGACGCGGTGCGCCGCTGTACCGGCGGTCTCATCTGTCCCGCGCAGGCCGTTGAAAAACTGAAACATTTCGTGAGCCGTGGGGCGTTCGACATCGAGGGCCTTGGCGCGAAACAGATCGAGATGTTCTTTGCCGACCCCGACCTGCCGATCCGGGAGCCGGCGGATATCTTCACGCTTCAGGCGCGCGATGCGGCGAACCTGACGAAGCTCGAGAACCGCGACGGGTTCGGGGAAAAGTCGGCAGGAAACCTTTTCCGAGCCATTGAGGACCGGCGAAAGATCGGGCTTGGCCGCCTGATCTTCGCGCTCGGAATCCGCCATGTCGGGGAAAGCGCGGCGAACCTTCTGGCGCGGAATTACGGCAGCTGGGCGGCGTTCGAGGCGGCGATGACGGCGGCAGCGGTCGGCGAGGGGCCGGAATGGGAGGCGCTGAACGCGATCGACGGGGTCGGCGCGGTGCTCGCCGCCTCGGTCGTGAACGCCTTCCACCAGGCGGCTGAGCGCGCCTCGATCGACCGGCTGGTGGCGCATCTCGACGTGCAGGAAGCGGCCCGCCCGCAGACCGAGGGCAGCCCGGTCGCCGGCAAGACGGTGGTCTTCACGGGCACGCTGGAAAAGATGACCCGGGCCGAGGCGAAGGCGCGGGCGGAAGCGCTCGGGGCCAAGGTCGCGGGGTCCGTTTCGGCAAAGACCGATCTGGTGGTCGCCGGACCAGGAGCGGGGTCGAAGGCCAAGCAGGCCGAGGCGCTCGGCATCGAGATCATCGACGAGGACGCCTGGCTGCGGCTGATCGGCGGATGAGCCGGCCCGCGGTCCTCTATCCGCTCTTCGCGGAACTTGAGACGCTGGAGGGCGTCGGGCCGAAATCGGCGAAGCTTTTCGCGCAGATGGGGGTGGAGCGGCCGCGCGACCTTCTTTTCACGCTGCCTTACGCGGTCGTCGACCGGCGGCTGCGCCCGACGATCAAGGGTGCGGTCCTGCCCGGAACGGTGACGGTGGAGGTGATCGTCGGCGCGCATCATCCGCCGCGCCGCCGGGGGGGGCCGGCGCGGGTCCTTGTGACGGATGCGGAAACCGAATGGCAGCTCGTCTTCTTCCACGCCAAGGGAGACTGGCTGCAAAAGCAGCTTCCGACCGGCCAGCGGCGCATCGTCTCGGGCAAGATCGAGCTCTTCGACGGGATGGCGCAGATGGCGCATCCCGACCATATCCTGCGGCCGGAGGAGGCGTCGGATCTGCCACCTTACGAACCGGTCTATCCCCTGACGGCGGGTCTTGGCCAAAGGGTGGTGCAAAAGGCGGCGGCGGGGGCGATGGCGCGGCTCCCGGCGCTGGCCGAATGGATCGACCCAGGGCTTCTCGCGCGCGAGAAATGGCCCGGCTGGGCCGAGGCGGTGTGCGCCGCCCATGCGCCAACCGGGCTTGCCGACATCGCCGCCGAGGCGCCGGCGCGGCAACGGCTCGCCTATGACGAGCTGTTCGCCCATCAATTGACGCTGGCCTTGGCTCGGGCGTCGATGCGGCGCGGCAAGGGGCGGGCGACGGTCGGGACGGGGGCGTTGCAAGAGAAGGTCCTCGCGTCCTTGCCCTATGCGCCGACGGGGGCGCAGACGCGGGCCGTGGCCGAGATCGCCGGGGACATGGGGGCTGAGAAGCGGATGAGCCGGCTTTTGCAGGGCGATGTCGGCGCGGGCAAGACGCTGGTGGCCTTCCTCGCACTGCTGATCGCGGTCGAGGCTGGTGGGCAAGGGGTGATGATGGCCCCGACGGAAATTCTGGCGCGCCAGCATCTGGAAAGCCTCGGGCCGCTGGCAGCGGCGGCCGGGGTTCGGATCGACCTTTTGACAGGCCGCGACAAGGGGGCGGAGCGGACGGCGAAACTGGCCGCACTGGCCGAGGGGAGGATAGATATTCTCGTCGGCACCCATGCGGTCTTCCAGAAGGACGTGCAGTTCCACGACCTGCGCCTTGCCATCGTCGATGAACAGCACCGGTTTGGCGTCGCGCAGCGGATGGAGCTGTCGGCGAAGGGCGGGGCGGCGGATGTGCTCGTGATGACGGCGACGCCGATCCCGCGCTCGCTCAGCCTCGCGCAATACGGGGATATGGATGTTTCGGTGCTGGAGGAAAAGCCGGCGGGGCGAAAGCCGGTCAAGACGGCGCTGATCTCTGCCGGGCGCTATGACGAGGTGGTGGGGCACCTGAGGCAGGCGGTGGCCGAGGGGCAGCGCGCCTATTGGGTCTGTCCGCTCGTCGAGGAAAGCGAGGCGGTGGACCTGACGGCGGCGGAGGACCGGTTCCGGGCGCTTAGGGCGGCCCTTGGGGAAGGCGTCGTCGGGCTCGTCCATGGCCAGATGCCGCCGGCCGAGAAAGACGCCGCGATGGCGGATTTCGTGGCGGGGCGGACCAAGGTGCTGGTCGCGACGACGGTGATAGAGGTCGGGGTGAACGTCCCCGAAGCCTCGATCATGGTGATCGAGCGGGCGGAGGTCTTCGGCCTCGCGCAACTCCACCAGTTGAGGGGGCGCGTCGGGCGGGGCGCAGCGGAATCGACCTGCCTTCTGATGTATCAGCCGCCCCTAGGGGACAGCGCGGAGCGGCGCCTTCAGATCCTGCGCGAGACCGAGGACGGGTTCCGCATCGCCGAGGAGGACCTCGCCATGCGGGGGGCTGGCGATCTCATCGGCACGGCGCAATCCGGTCTGCCGCGTTTCCGCATCGCGGACCTCGAGCGGCAAGCGGCCCTGATGGCGGTGGCGCAAAGCGATGCGCGGGCGCTGCTGGCGATGGACCCCGGTCTGGCCGGTCCGCGGGGGCAGGCGGTCAGAAATCTTCTGTGGCTGATGGAACAGGATCGGGCGATCCGACTTATCAAAGTAGGCTGACGCGTTTTGTTCGCGAATGTTCTCATAAAGTTCTTTACAGAGCGTTTCGGATATGAGAACAAAGAAGCAACACAGATGACGAGGAGCTTCGAGATGACGAAAGATCTGACCTCTGCCCTGAAACGCGCCCGCGGCACGCTTGCCGAGGATGCCGCCGGTCTCGCGGCGCTTGTCGGAATGCTCGTCGTCGGCCTCAATCTGCCGACGCTTTTCTGATCCACCGGTTTCTGCCTCGCGGTTCTCCTTCCGGTTTGCGCCTGTCCCAGTCCCCCGGCTCGCCCGAGCCACTTGCGCCCGGTTCCACGGAAATCGCTTCCTCCGCCGCGTTCCTTCATGGACGCGGCGGTTTTTTGTTGGGGGTCAGGCGGCGGCCTCGGCTTCGGCCATCGCCTCGGCGGTGGCTTCGAGCGCGAGAAGGATCGAGGCGTGGCGGTTGCGGTAGTCGCGCGCGGGCTCCAGCACCTCGTAGCCGGTGAAGGGGGCAGATGGGACGGGGCCGCCGTCCTTCAACATGGCGCGCAGCTCGTCCCGCGCCTTCTCCACCTCTGCTCGCGTGCGGCCGATCATGTGGGCGCCCGAGATCGCGGCCGAGGCCTGGCCGAGCGCGCAGGCTTTCACGTCCTGCCCGTAGTCGGCAATGCGGCCGTCCTTCACCAGAACGTCCACGGTGACAGTCGAGCCGCAGAGTGGCGAGCGCCTGCGGACGGTCGCGCTGGGGTGCTCAAGCCGCTGCGCGTGGGGCATGTCGGCGGTCAGCGCGAGGATGCGCTTGGAATAAAGCTTGATGAGATCGGTGTCGCTCATGGCTTTTCCCTGGGGGCGTTCCCCCTTAGATAGGCCGGACGGAGCGAAAGGAAAAGGGAGCGCCATGGCCTTCGATGCCGCGACATTGGTCTATGATGCGCGGGGCCTTATCCCGGCGATCGCGCAGGATGCCGCTTCGGGCGAAGTTCTGATGATGGCCTGGATGAATGCCGAAGCCGTGGCGCGGACGCTGGAGACGGGGCGGGTGACCTATTGGTCGCGTTCGCGGGGCGCCTTCTGGGTGAAAGGCGAGACCTCCGGCCATGTGCAGCAGCTTGTGGAGCTGCGGGTCGATTGCGACAGGGATTGCCTTCTGGTGCTCGTCGATCAGGCGGGGCCGGCGTGCCATACAGGCCGGCGGTCGTGCTTCTATACGGCGGTGCAGGCGGGGGACGAGGTGGAGATCCTGACGCCCGAGGTCTGATGACCTGCCGGCATGGGCCGTCTCGGGGGGCTTCGAGCCCCCGCTCGCCGGGGCCGCGCCTATCGCGCGGCCGGCCTCCGGCGGGAGTATTTGCCCCACACTGAAAGATCAGGCGAGGCCGATCCTGCGGCGGATGTCCCGCGGGGTGGCGCCGGCGTCGCGATAGGACTTGATCGCACGGGCGTCATCGCGTTTGGCGAGGCGTTTGCCGTGGTCGTCGCGGATGAGGCGGTGGTGGTGGTAGGTGGGCGTCGGCAGGCCGAGGAGGCGCTGGAGAAGGATGTGGATCGGCGTCGCCTCGAAGAGATCCTCGCCGCGCGTGACGTGGGTGATACCTTGCGAGGCGTCGTCGATGACGACGGAGAGGTGGTAGGAGGTGCCCATGTCGCGGCGGGCGAGGACGATGTCGCCGATCTGCGCGATGTAGTCCTCGCGCGTTGTCGTGACCTTGCCGGGATGCGCGGGGCCGGTTTCGGTGAACTCGGTGGTGTGGGCGGCGCGGGCCATGTTCAGTCGGAGATGCGCAGGGCCGGGGTGCGGTTCGTATGGCATATCCGCCTTGGAGCGGCAGGTCCCGGGGTAGACGGGGCCGTCGGGGCCGAGTGCGGAACCCTCCTGCGGGGCGCCGAGCGCCTCGGCGATGTCGCGGCGGGTGCAGGTGCAGGGGTAGAGGAGGTCCGCGTTCCAGAGCCTGTCCAGCGCGGCGGCATAGGCGGGCATGCGCCCGGACTGGCGCACCACCGGACCGTCCCAGGTGAGGCCGAGCCAGGTGAGGTCCTCGTAGATCGCCTCTTCCCATTCGGGGCGGGCGCGGCTCTCGTCGATATCCTCGATGCGGAGGAGGAATTCGCCGCCCTCGGCGCGGGCCATGTCGTGAGCGACGATGGCGGCGTAGGCGTGGCCGAGATGGAGCGGACCGGTGGGCGAGGGGGCGAAGCGGGTGCGCATCAGCCTTGCGCCGCGAGCCAGTCCGAGAAAAGGGTTTTCGCCCGGTCGGTATAGGCCCTGTAGCGGTCCTTCCGGCCCTTTCGGCCGCCCTTCGCATCGATCGGGGGGAAGAGGCCGAAATTGACGTTCATCGGCTGGAAGGTCCTGGCATCCGCGCCGCCCGTGATGTGGGTGACAAGGGCGCCCATGGCCGTCTCCGGCGGCGGCGGGGAAAGATCGCGGCCGAGGATCGCGGCGGCGGCCATGCGGCCGGCGAGAAGGCCCATCGCCGCGCTTTCGACATAGCCCTCGACCCCGGTAACTTGTCCGGCGAAGCGGATATGCGGTTGCGATTTCAATCTCAGGCGGTCGTCGAGGAGGGTCGGGGAGTTCAGGAACGTGTTGCGGTGGATGCCGCCGAGACGTGCGAAACCGGCATTCTGAAGCCCGGGAATACGTTTGAAGACATCAGTTTGCGCGCCGTACTTCATCTTTGTCTGGAAGCCGACGATATTGTAGAGGGTGCCGAGCGCGTTGTCGCGGCGGAGCTGCACGACGGCGTAAGGCTTCTGCTCGGGTTTGTGCGCGTTCGTCAGGCCGATGGGTTTCATAGGCCCGTGGCGCAGGGTCTCGCGGCCGCGTTCGGCCATCACCTCGATCGGCAGGCAGCCGTCGAAATAGCCCGCCGTCTCGCCCTCGTGGAATTCCGTCTTGTCGGCGGCGAGGAGGGCGTCGATGAATTCCTCGTACTCCGGTTTCGTCATCGGGCAGTTGATATAGGCCTTCTGTTCCTCCTCCGTCTCGCCCTTGTCGTAGCGCGACTGCAGCCAGGCGATGTCCATGTCGATGGTCTCGGCATAGACGATGGGGGCGATGGNNCGATGGCGTCGAAGAAGGCAAGCGCCTCGGCGCCGGTTTCGCCCGCAATGGCCTGACCGAGGGCGGTTGAGGTCAGGGGGCCGGTGGCAATGATCCAGTGGCCATCCCTCGGCAGTTCGGTGATCTCGCCCGGGGCGGTGTCGATCAGGGGATGGGCGCGAAGCCGTTCGGTCACTGCGGCGGAGAACCCGTCGCGGTCGACAGCAAGGGCGCCGCCGGCAGGCAGGGAATGGCGATCGGCCATCGCCATGATGAGTCCGCCGGCCGCGCGCATTTCCCAGTGGAGGAGACCGACCGCGTTCTGTTCGTCGTCGTCTGAACGGAAGGAGTTCGAGCAGACCATCTCGGCGAAATCGCCGGTTCGGTGGGCGAAGGTGCCGGTGCCGGGACGCATTTCATGCAAGGTGACCGGAACGCCCATTTCGGCAGCCTGCCAGGCGGCCTCCGATCCGGCCATGCCGCCGCCGACGATGTGAAGACGCTCGCTCATGCCGGCCCATCTAGACCGATGCGTGATGTTTGGAAAGGACGGGGCGCCGAAAAGTGAAAAGCGGCCGCTGGGGCCGCTTTCGCGATGCGTGGCGCGCGCCTTGAGGCGGCGTCCGGTGGCAGGTGTCGGAAGACCCGTCGGGGCGTCAGAACCCCATTTCCATGCCGACGTCGCGCAGGTAGCCCTGTTCGCGGCGCATGTGCTTGAGCGTGTTCGCGTCGATCTCGGGGGCTGCGATGTCATCCGCACGGCTGCGGCGCAGGAGCCCGGTGAGCGCGCCGAAGAGGCCCTGGCCCGCCGGGCGAGCCGCGGTCTGGGTCGGATACTGGCCGGCGATATCGAAAAGGCTCATTGCAGTTCCCTCCGTGAGTGTCCGGTTCCCCAACCGGTGCTGTCTGTGGTCGGCATTGACCGTTTGTCTTTCTCAACGTGACGGGGATTTCTTTCCATCGCGTTAACAGCTTCGATTAATACGGGAGGTTGTGGCAAGAATGGGGCCGACGAGGGAATTTGTTGGGACCCTTTCAAGAAGATATCGAGAATCACGTATTCATCCACAGGTTGTAGGCCATTCGGGCGCTTGCCTGTGGATAACCATGCCCGGCCGCGCAGGTCGCGGGCCGGGCAAGTCCATGAAGGGATCAGACGTCGTCCTCGTCCTCGCCGGAGTCGACAATTCGCGCGACCGAGACCACCTCTTCGCCGAGGCCCGTGTCGAAGACCCGCACCCCGCCGGCAGAGCGCGAGCGGAAAGAGATGCCGTCAACCGGGCAGCGGATCGACTGGCCGGTCGAGGTCGCCAGCATGATCTGGTCGGATGCCTCGACCGGGAAGGACGCAACGAGCGCACCGCCGCGCATCGCCTTGTCCATCGCCATCACGCCCTGACCACCGCGTCCGCGCACCGGATAGTCATGACTGGACGAGATCTTGCCGGCGCCCTTGGTCGTGATCGTCAGGATCAGATCCTCGGCCGCCGACATCTCGGCATACCGCTCGGGCGAGAGCTGTCCCTCGGCAACGGCCTCTTCCTCTTCGTCCGGGGCCTCGTCCTCGGTCACGCCGGCCATCAGGCGGCGCTGCTTGAGATAGGCCGCCCGTTCCTCGGGGTTCGCCTCGAAATGCCGGATGACGGACATCGACACGACACGGTCGCCGGACGCCAGCCGCACCCCGCGCACCCCGGTGGAATCGCGGCCCTTGAAGACGCGCACCTCGGTCGTCGGGAAGCGGATCGCGCGGCCGAGTGCGGTGACCAGCATCACGTCGTCGTTCTCATCGCAGATCCGCGCGTTCACGAGGCTGGTGCCCTCTGGCAGCTTCATCGCGATCTTGCCGTTGCGCATGACATTGGTGAAATCCGAGAGCGCATTCTGCCGGACGTCCCCGTCGGAGGTCGCAAAGAAGATCTGGAGCTGCTCCCATTCCTCCTCGGGCACGTCGACGGGCATGATCGCGGCGATCGAGATGCCTTGCGGGATCGGCAGGATGTTGACGATGGCCTTGCCCTTTGCGGTTCGTCCGCCAAGGGGCAGGCGCCAGCACTTCAGCTTGTAGACCNNCGTCGGTGGTGAAGAACAGAAGCTGCGTATGCGTGTTGGCGACGAAGAGCGTCGTCACCACGTCGTCTTCCTTTGTCGCCATGCCCGACAGGCCCTTGCCGCCACGCCGCTGGCTGCGGAACTCGGCTAGCGAGGTGCGCTTGATATAGCCGCCCGAGGTGATCGTCACGACCATGTCCTCGCGCTCGATCAGGTCCTCGTCGTCCATGTCGCCTTCCCAGTCGGCGATCAGGGTGCGGCGGGGGACGGCGAACTGCGCCTTCACCTCGTTCAGCTCGTCCGAGATGATCGCCATGATCCGCTCGCGACTGCCGAGAATGGCGAGGTAGTCCTTGATCTTCGCGGCGAGCTCCTGCAGCTCGTCCGTCACCTCCTTGACGCCAAGCGCGGTGAGGCGCTGCAGGCGCAGGTCGAGGATCGCGCGGGCCTGCGTCTCCGACAGGTTATAGGTCCCGTCGTCGTTCATCTTGTGGGTGGGATCGTCGATCAGGCGGATGTAGTCGGCGATGTCGTGCGCCGGCCAGCGCCGCGACATCAGACGCTCGCGCGCCTCGGTCGGATCGGCCGAGGAGCGGATCGTCTGTACCACCTCGTCCACGTTCGACACGGCGACGGCGAGGCCGCAGAGGATGTGGCTGCGCTCGCGCGCCTTCTTCAGCTCGAACGCCGTGCGCCGGGCCACCACCTCTTCGCGGAAGCTGATGAAATGGGTGAGGAAATCGCGCAAGGTGAGCGTCTCGGGCTTGCCGCCGTTCAGCGCCAGCATGTTGCAACCGAACGAGACCTGCATCGGCGTGAAGCGGAAGAGCTGGTTGAGGACGACATCCGGCGTCGCATCCCGCTTCAGTTCGATGACGACGCGCACCCCGACCCGGTCGCTCTCGTCCTGGACATGGGCGATGCCCTCGATCTTCTTGTCGCGCACCATCTCGGCGATGCGCTCGATCATCGTCGCCTTGTTCACCTGATAGGGGATCTCGTCGATGATGATCGCATGGCGGTCCTTGCGGATCTCCTCGAACCGGGTCTTGGAACGGATGATGACGCTGCCGCGTCCCTCAAGATAGGCCTTCCGCGCGCCGGACCGGCCAAGGATCATGCCGCCGGTCGGGAAGTCGGGCGCCGGGATGATCTCCATCAGCGCTTCCATGGAAAGGTCGGGGTTCTCGATCAGCGCGAGTGTGCCGTCGATCACTTCGCCAAGGTTGTGGGGCGGGATGTTCGTCGCCATGCCGACCGCGATGCCACCCGCGCCGTTGACCAGCATGTTCGGGAACCGTGCCGGAAGGACCGTCGGTTCGCGGTCCTTGCCGTCGTAGTTGTCCTGGAAATCGACGGTTTCCTTCTCGATATCGGCAAGAAGGAAGGCCGCCGGCTTGTCCATGCGCACCTCGGTGTAGCGCATGGCGGCGGGGTTGTCGCCGTCCATCGAGCCGAAGTTGCCCTGGCCGTCGAGAAGCGGCAGCGACATGGAGAAATCCTGCGCCATCCGCACCAGCGCGTCGTAGATCGCGGCGTCGCCATGGGGGTGGTATTTCCCCATGACATCGCCGACCGGGCGGGCGGACTTGCGATAGGATTTGTCATGCGTGTTGCCGGTCTCGTGCATCGAATAGAGGATGCGCCGGTGCACCGGTTTCAAACCGTCGCGCAGGTCAGGAATGGCGCGGCTTACGATGACGCTCATCGCGTAGTCGAGATAGGCGGTCTTAAGTTCGTCCGCGATATCGACGGAAGGGCCGTCGTAGGCCATACGCTGGGGTTTTTCCTCAGCGTTTTCAGGGGTTTCCGGCGTGTCGGTCACGTATGCTCGCCCTATGTCGTTGGGGCCGTCCTCGGGCCCAGATATTGTTGGCGATAACTATACCCCATGCCATCCCTTGGGTGCAATGCCGGCAGGCCGTGTTTGCGTGCCGAGATGGTCGCCCCTTGCGGCCGACCGCCGCGGCGAACAATATGCGCGCCGGAAGGACCGCAGGAGGGATCATGAAAGCGCGTGTCAAATGGGTCGAGGACCGGACCTTCACCGGCGAGGTCGAGACAGGGCATCGCATCGTCCTTGGCAACGGCATCGACGGCAAGCCGAAGCCCGGGCCAAGCCCGATGGAACTGCTCTTGATCGGCACCGGCGGCTGCGCGTCCTATGACGTCGTGCATATCCTCGAGAAGGGTCGCGAGCCGGTCGAGGACTGCGTGTGCGAGGTGACCGCCGAACGGGCGGAGACCGAGCCGAAGGTCTTCACCAAGATCCACCTGCAATTTACGGTCAGCGGCCGGCGTCTGAACCCAGCAAAAGTCGAACGCGCGGTGGCCCTGTCGATGGAGAAATACTGCTCCGCCTCGGCCATGATGGCGCAGGTCGCGGATCTCACACATGGGTTCGAGGTGGTCGACACCGGGGCCTGAGGTCCTGGGCGGCCTTTCGGCTTGTCCGGTTCCCCGCGGTTCAGAACGCGAAGATCAGCATCATGATGGCTGACCCCGCCACGAATGCGAGGGCGGGAAGGAAGTCGGCATCGTCGAGAAGAGCCAGAAAGGATCTTGGCTCCGCCGCAGCCCCACCGCTGGGCGGAACCAACTCCGGAAATACACTTGTACTCTTTACGTTGCAGTCCACTGGAAAACCCAAGAAATTGTTTCGCCTCAATACGTTGTAATATCGCTGATTCCCGAAGGTCAGGGAAGTTGTCGAAATAGTCATGCCCATTGATGCGTCGTGAACAATTGACACTCGGACAGGCAGATTGAGCGAATAAACACTGCGAACGCGCCGGGTAATCACCGCAATTCCGACATCAGTCGGCCTGGGGCGCGCGAGCGCAGTCGCCGTCAATCGGCCAGCCGTCGCGGCGCGGACTGATTCTCTGACAGGCCCCGCTGGTACGCGTCCGAAGGCAAGGGAGCCGGCGCCGTTTCGATCAGGTCCGGCGAGTGGGGCAAGGTATTCCTGTATTTCCGCGCCGGCGGACAACTGTCAGACTGTGCCGCGAAACGTATCGTCGCCGCACAGGGAGGCGCCGACTATGCCTTATCCCTTGACCAAGCCTCTCGAGCCGCTGCCGCCCGCCGGCACCCGCATCCGGAACCCCTTCAACGGCGAGACCTATGTCTTTACCGTTGTCGACGAGGACGCCGCTGAGTTTGAGTTCGACGTCTATGTCGAGCCAGGCGGGATGATGACCGGGACGGGACGCCAGCACATTCATCCCTACGCGGATGAAGAATTCATCATGAAGGAGGGACGGCTGCGGCTTATGGTCGACGGCGCGTGGCACGAACTCGGCCCCGGCGAAAGTCTGCTGGTTCCACGCGGCACGCCGCACCTCTTCCGCAACGGCCATGACGGCGAGACCCTCTTTACCGCGAGGTTTCGCCCGGGAATGCAGTTCCTGCGGATGTTTCTCTGCATGGGGAGCAACATCGTCCAGCACCCAGAGTGGTATGACGACCGGGGCGAGCCGCCACTGCTCTTGCAGGCACTGACCTTCGGCGCATTCCGGGGGCAGGGCTATGCCGCGGACATTCCCGTCTGGCTGCAGACGCTGGTCTTTGCGGTCCTGACCCCCATCGCGCTCTTGAAGGGGTATCGGCTGGCAGTGCGGCCGCAGCGGCGCAGGTTTTTTGCGCGGGCCTAGACCCCCGATGCCTCAGCCGGCCTTCGCCTGACGCTTGCGCTCGTGCGGATCAAGGAACCGCTTGCGCAGACGGACGATCTTGGGCGTCACCTCGACCAGCTCGTCATCCTCGACATAGGCGATTGCCTCTTCAAGGCTCATCCGCACCGGCGGCGTCAGTCGGACCGCCTCGTCCGTACCGCTCGCGCGGATGTTCGTCAGCTTCTTGCCCTTGAGAGGGTTCACCTCAAGATCGTTGTCGCGGGAATGCTCTCCGATGATCATTCCCTCGTAGACCTGTTCCTGCGCGCCGATGAAAAGCTTGCCGCGCTCTTCGAGATTCCAGAGCGCATAGGCCACCGAAACCCCGTTCTCCATGGAAATCAGCACCCCGACGCGCCGGCCTTCGATCGGGCCCTTGTGCGGCGCCCAGCCGTGGAAGATCCGGTTCAGCACGCCGGTGCCGCGCGTATCGGTCAGGAACTGGCCGTGATAGCCGATGAGGCCGCGCGAGGGCACATGGGCGACGATGCGGGTCTTGCCGGCGCCGGCAGGGCGCATTTCGACGAGGTCGCCCTTGCGCTGGCCGGTCAGCTTGTCGATCACGGTGCCGGAGTATTCGTCGTCGACATCGACGATGACCTCCTCGATCGGCTCCAGCCGCTTCCCGTCCTCCTCCTTGAAGATCACGCGCGGGCGCGAGATCGAAAGCTCGAACCCCTCGCGGCGCATATTCTCGATGAGAACGCCCATCTGCAATTCGCCGCGGCCCGAGACGACGAAGGCCTCGCCGCCCGGCGTGTCCTCGATCTTGATGGCGACGTTCGACTCGGCCTCCTTCATAAGCCGCTCGCGGATGACGCGCGACTGCACCTTGGTGCCGTCCTTGCCGGCAAGCGGCGAGTCGTTGATGCCGAAGGTCACCGAAATCGTCGGCGGATCAATCGGTTGGGCGGGCAGGGCGGTTTCGATCTCAAGCGCGCAGAGGGTGTCGGCGACGGTCGCCTTGGTCATCCCTGCGAGGGTCACGATGTCGCCTGCCTCGGCCACGTCGATGGGCGTCTGGGCTAGGCCCCGGAAGGCGAGGATCTTGGTCACGCGGAACTGCTCGATCCGCTCGCCGTTGCGCGAAAGCGCCTTGATCGTCTCGCCGATCTTCAATGTGCCGCTCTCGACGCGCCCCGTGAGGATGCGTCCGATGAATGGGTCGGCGGAAAGGGTCGTCGCCAGCATCTTGAAGGGCTTGTCCGCGTCGGCGATCTGCTTCGGCGCGGGGACATGGCGAAGAACGAGGTCGAAGAGCGCGGTCAGGTCCTTGCGGGGGCCGTCCAGCTCCTCATCCGCCCAGCCGGCGCGACCGGAAGCGTAGAGGTGCGGAAAGTCGAGCTGTTCGTCGCTGGCGCCGAGGTTGGCGAAAAGGTCGAAGACCTCGTTCAGGGCGCGGTCGGGCTCGGCATCGGGCTTGTCGACCTTGTTGAGGACGACGATCGGGCGCAGGCCAAGCGCCAGTGCCTTCGACGTCACGAATTTTGTCTGCGGCATCGGCCCCTCGGCCGCGTCGACGAGAAGGACAACCCCGTCCACCATGTTGAGGATCCGCTCCACCTCGCCGCCGA
>JAGRDU010000074.1:35864-36053 GCA_020446905.1 Paracoccaceae bacterium
CGGGCGTGTCGACGATGTTGATCCGGTGTCCCTGCCATTCGACCGAGGTCGCCTTGGCAAGGATCGTGATCCCGCGCTCGCGCTCGATGTCGTTCGAATCCATCGCCCGCTCGGAGACCTGCTGGTTCTCCCGGTAGGTGCCCGACTGCTTCAGAAGCTCGTCGACGAGTGTGGTCTTGCCGTGGTCGA
>JAGRDU010000075.1 GCA_020446905.1 Paracoccaceae bacterium
TGGGGACGCGCAGGTCAACTCCCGCGCCTATTGCCCCAGCTTCAACTTCAAGGGCGGCGACCAGCAGAAGAAGGTCGGGCTGCTCTCCGGCGGCGAACGCTACCGCGTCCACATGGCCAAGCTCCTGAAAGAGGGCGGCAACGTCCTCCTCCTCGACGAACCGACCAACGACCTCGACGTCGAAACCTTGCAAGCCTTGGAAGCCGCCCTCGACGACTTCGCCGGCTGCGCCGTCATCATCTCCCACGACCGCTTCTTCCTCGACCGCCTCTGCACGCACATTCTGGCGTTCGAAGGCGAGGCCCATGTCGAATGGTTCGAAGGCAACTTCGAGGCCTACGAGGAAGACAAGATCCGCCGTCTGGGGCCGGATTCTGTGGAGCCGAAGCGGGTGAAGTACAAGAAATTTACGAGATAAAGCTTGGCGCCACAGCTGCCGAAGGACTTTGTAAAACGTTGCTCCACCGATCATGGTGGCCAATACGCCATCGACGTATACTATGTGACTAATTTGGCCGACGATGACATCCGAACTATATCGGATGGCTATTTGAACTCTGCACTAGGTGAAACTTCACTCCTACAACTTGTGGCCCAAAAGAGTGCTGAGGCCAATCAACAACTTATACCAACCCTATTTTTCGACGGTTCATTTTCACTCCAGGCCGACGCTCGCGTAAGAACGATGAGGGGGCGTTATCTCCGCATAATTTCCTTCTTTGAACACGAAGAACATGAATCTTTTTTTCTCAACAATATCGAAAAGGCCGCAAACCTTCTAAGGTTGAGGTTTGGCCTTGGTGCAGCGGCTGAACGTGCAGAAACTATTCGCTGGGACCTAAGGGGCGAAGATCCGTCACGGTCAACAACTCCTTCTCTTGTCCGATACCATGGTGATGGAAGGGAGGGAAACAGTTACTATTTAAATGGCATTACGGCCAACATTCGAAGTCAAACAGAAAACGTCCTGCGAGATGACGCGTCGCGACTTGCTACCGTGGCGCTCGAAAGCAACGATTTAGATCATTCATTTCTGTTCCTGTGGATGGCATTAGAAGCACAGATTGGGGACGGGAAAAACCGGACCCGATTCTGTCAAGATGATTTGGGATCGCCATCAGTCTCGGAAGAAATGAAACGGTTGCACGGGTTAAGAAGCGGCCTTGCTCATGGCGAACGCGGATTACGGGTTAGCTTTGACGACTTCCATAAATTACTTGAACTGTTTCGAATGGCCTGCCTGCCAAAATCTTCTGCTCGTCAAGATCTGGCAAAAATTTTTGAAATAACTCTTAGCAAGCCATAGCAAGCGTAGGGTGGGTGCGAACCAACCATCCCCCCTCCGACCTCGCGAAAACGGTGGGTTTCACCCACCCTGCTCCCCGTACGCGCCGTCGGTGATGATCCCGGACCATACCGGCTCCGCGATCCCTCGGGCTGTATCCCGATGAGTGGACGAACTCGGCCAATCCTCGGGCATTTCGACAAAACCGTGCTTGACGGCGTTGGTCCAGCAACACCCGACAGGCACCACCTTATCCGCTGCGTCCCGCACATGATCGGCCTCGCCGTGCTCGCGCAGCTCAGCCCCACCCGTTCGGCACTGATACCGCCCGGACCATCCCGATCCCCGGGGCTGATCACCCTAGAACGGAACCTTCCGCCCCCTCGGGCATTGTCCCACCAGACGCCGCGAGCGACGCGGCGATTATCGGGGGGCTACCATGACGATCGGCACCATCCTTCTCATCCTTCTCATCCTCGCCCTGATCGGCGCACTGCCGACCTGGGGCTACTCGCGCGGCTGGGGGTACTACCCGGCGGGAGGCATCGGCCTTGTCGTTGTCGTGCTCTTGCTGCTTGCGATCGCCGGCCGTCTCTGACGGCCCGCGCAATCCTGAAAGGAGACCATCATGAAAGGCATCATCGCCTGGCTGCTTGGCGTTCCGTTCGTCGTGATCGTGCTGCTTTACCTCTTCAACATCTTCTGAAGGCACCGCACGGCTCACGTCAGAGGTAGCTACGGGAAAACTACGTGAAACCTACGCGGATGGGACGGCAACGCGACGCCGCCATCGCCGCCCGGAAAAGCAAAAGGGCGCGCCCTTCCCTGGCCGCGCCCTTTGGAGCAAGCGTCTCGGAGTGGTCAGAGGAACGTCGTTCCGCCGCCAAGCTTTCCACGGCTCGACACGAAGGCGAGCGGGACGGAACGGTGGCCGAGGCCGGCGCGGCGGGCGCTTTGGCCGATGCCGCTTTCGGCGGAGATGTGGGACAGGGCGTTGGTGCGGCCGAGGCGGGCTTTTTCGACGAGATCGGTCATGGTGGTGGCTCCAGGGGGTGCGGGATTGTTGTTGTTTTAAGAATAAACTCGCTACCTGTTGCCAATATTTGCCCACGGAAATGTCGGAAACATGACCGGATTGCGCCGCTTTCGCGCCGCAGGAGGGCCATTTTCTTGACACCAAGTGCCCCAGATAAACGATCCTTGCCACAATCGGGGATCGTTACCGTCCAGGAATTAGTCAACGGGCAGAAAAGTCACCACCTTGGGTAGATTCGGTTAACAAAGAATCACCCGCCCGACTCAGGCGCGGCGCATTCTTTTCTGATGGCGCCACAGCCGCCAGACGCCGGCCACCATGATCGGCACCGACCAGAGCCAGGCATCCAGAACATGCTCGGTCGTCATGACCCAGTGCACGAATGTCAGGAAGGCTGCCGGATAGATCCAGCGCTGAAGCCATTTCCAGCGCGGCCCAAGACGGCGGACCCAGCCGTCGGTCGAGGTAATCGCCAGAAGGACGAAGATCACGTAGCCGATCCAGCCGGGCACGACCGACGGCCGCGTGAAGGACGCGATGATCTGCCACATGTGGACACCCAGCAACCAGATCAGCGTGTGCAAAGATGCGTAGAAAAAGCTCGCGACGCCGAAATAGCGGCGGCTTCGGCGGAGCCACGGAAGGGGTCCAAAGATCATCTCCAATGGCGTTACGGCCATGGTCAGCACGAGCAGCCAGCAGGACCAGATCCCTGAGAGGGAGAAGGCCCGCTCGCCGTGCGCGACGAACTGATCATAGGTCAGCCAGAGCCCCGGAGCCGCCAGAACCGCCCAAAGCACATAGGGATTGTCGATGAACCGCCGCACCGGACTCTCCTGCAAAGTCACGCGGCCGGTTTGAAGCGACCGCGGAATGCTGTCAATTCACTCGGCAGCGACGGCCGTGTTCATGGTCTCCGAGGGCTTCTTGACCTCGAATTCCTCGTGATAGGACCGCTCGACGTTGACGTTCCAGACATCGTTGTCCTCGCCCAGGATGTTGCGCGCGGCAAACATCGCCGAGAGCATCGAGTGGTCCTGGTTGTTGTAGCGGTGCAGGCCGTTCCGGCCGACCGTCTGGAAGTTGTCGAGGCTGAGAAGCCAGTCCTCGAGCACATCAAGCGCGGCACGGTATTCGCCGTCATAGACCGGATAGGCCTTGGGCTGCCGGATGATCGCGGCGCCGATCACGTCGGTCGCCTTGGCGAGGCCGAGCTGCTCCAGCTCTTTCGAGGCAAGCGCACGCAGATCCTCGTCCGACATCGTCCAGAGACCGTCGCCCTGCTGGCAGAAATACTCCATGCCGATCGAGGCGGTGTCCTGATCCGGCAGCATCTCCTTGGACCAGGCGCGGAAGTTCTGGATGCGGCCGACCTTCACCTCGGGCGAATGGATGTAGATCCAGTTGTCCTTGAACGGGTCGGCATGGTCCAGCACCAGCGTCACGATCAGGAAATCGCGATACTTGAGCCGGTTTGCGGCCTCGACGACCTCGGGCGGCGGCGGCGGGTCAAACGCCTTGATGAGGTCGCGCAGCGCCATCGAGTTGATGAAATGCGTGCCCTCCACCCGCTCGATGACCGGCGCGCGCCCGTCCTCATGCCAGTGCTTGACATCGATCGAGGTGACGTGGTTGCCGCGGCGGTTCACCTTCACCACCTCGGAACGCAGATGCACCTCGCCGCCCCGCGCATTGATAAGCTCGGCCGTGCGTTCCCACATCATGCCCGGGCCAAGGCGCGGATACTGGAACTCTTCGATCAGGCTCGTCGTGTCGTTCGCCCCCGAGATCGCGTTCCACACCGCCTTGAAGAGCGACAGGTTCTTGATCCGCTGCGCCGCCCAGTCGGCACGGATCTCCTTCGGGCTGATGCCCCAGACCTTCTGCGTGTAGCTGCGGAAGAAGTGCATGTAGAGCCGGCCGCCGAAGCGGTTGATGACCCATTCCTCGAAGCTCTCTTCCTTGCGGTAGGGGCGCACCTGCCACTTGAAGTAGCTGAGCAGGATGCGCATCGACTCGTAGGGTCCGATGTTGAGGAGCGCGTTGAAGAGCTTCAGCGGATAGTCGAAGAACTTGCCGCGATAGTAGATGCGGCTGAGACGCGGCACGGTGATGAAGTCATCGCCCAGCACCTCGACCCACATCTTCTCGACCTCCTTCACCTTGGTGAAGAAGCGGTGGCCCCCGATGTCAAAGCGGTAGCCGTTGTTCGATTCCGTCCGTGAGATGCCGCCGACCATGTCGGAGCCCTCGTAAACTTTCGGCATATGCCGCGAACTGCGCTTCTGCAGCTCGTAGGCAGCGGTCAAACCCGCCGGGCCGCCGCCGATGATGACGACGGGACTCGCGTTATCCTTCAGCATCTCGACCACCACCATTCCCGAGTAAAGTCAGTTTTCTCAAATCGTCCCCACACACCGCAGTATAGACCTTCGGTAGGCGAGGCGAAACAGCGATCCGGCAGAACTGTGCCGTCGTTGCCACATCTTGAACCAATCCGCAACATCAGCGGCCTTTCGTCCACGGGGCGCGGGCTTCGACCCGCACCGGCACCGGGGCAGCAGCCTTCGTGAGCGCACAATAAATAAGCGTCATCAAACCGAACATCGAATCGCCTTCCTTCTGAACCCAGGCAGAGGTTGCGGCCCGCATCCCGGCCGCCGACACCGCCATCAAATCTTCACCACCGGAGCGCCGTTTCCGATCGCCCCGACCTTCGCGAACACGTTGCGCGTATCGAGCACAAGCTTTGCCGAACGGCCCACAAGTCCATAATCCACATGGCTATGGTCGGTCGTGACAACCACCGCGTCATAGCGGCTCACCGCATCTTCCGTCAGCGCGACAGATTTTCGGCCCGCCAGTTCGGGGTCATCGCGCGTCAGCGGCATGACCGGGAAATAGGGGTCATGATAGTCGACCTTCGCCCCCATCGACTCGAGCCGCTTCAGGATCGCGAGCGCCGGGCTGACCCGCGTATCCTCGACATCCTTCTTGTAGGCGATGCCAAGGATTAGAATTTGTGCATCCGAAACCGCGACACCGTGACGCCTGGAAACCTCGACCGCGACGCGGCCGGCGATCATATCGGGCGCGTTTTCGTTGTTTGTTCGCGCCAGGTCAACAATCGGCAGGGAGGATCCGACATCCCGCGCGCGCCAGGAGAGATAGGCGGGCGAGACCGGAATGCAGTCGCCGCCAATCCCCGGACCGGGATAAAACGGCATGTATCCAAAGGGTTTTGTCGCCGCAGCCTGAACCACCTCCCAGACGTCGACCCCCATCGCCTCCATCGCGACCTTCATCTCGTTGACGAGGGCAATGTTCACGGTACGGAAACTGTTCTCGACAAGCTTGACCGCTTCGGCGGTCGCGAGCGAGCTGACCGGGACCGTCTTCGACACGATCTGGGAATAGAAAAGGTCGATCAGCTCGCGCGATTTCTGGTCGTCCGCCCCCACCACCTTCGGAATCGACCGCGTGTCGAACTTCTCGTTGCCGGGGTCCTCTCGCTCGGGGGAGAAGGCGAGGAAGAAATCGTCCCCGGTCCTCAGCCCGCCACGTTCGAGGATCGGCTTGATGACACCCGCGGTCGCGCCCGGCCAGACGGTGCTCTCCAGAACCACCAGTTGTCCCGGACGCAGCCAGGACGAAATCCCCTCGGCGGCACGCACGACGTAGCTGAGGTCGGGCTCGCGGGCCGGCGACAGAGGGGTGGGAACGCAGATCAGGATCACGTCGGTCTCGGACAGGGCCGAGAAATCGCTGGTGGCGCGGAACTTGCCTGAGGCGACTGCCGTGGCGACCCGGTCCGGCGCGAAATACGAGATCACCTGCTCGCCCGCGTTGATCGCGGCGACGCGGCGGTCGTTGAGGTCAAGACCGGTTGTCGGAAAACCCGTTTCGCTGATCGTCAGGGCCAGAGGCAGACCGACATAGCCGAGGCCCACGGTGGCCACGCGCGCCTGCCGGGACGCGATCTGGTCCTTGAGGGAAGAGAAAAGCGAAAAGGCGTTCGTCATCGTCAAATCCACTGCACCCCGCCCCCGGAGGCCGCTCAATCAGCGACCGGTGTCCAGTTTGCATATGCAGAGACTACCACGCAAGCAAGGCGGTGACAGTCTGGAATGTTGTACCCGGGAAGGCGACAATCCCTGTTTTGTTGGGAATTGGACGGTTTTCCGGCCTCGCCGCGACGCAGAATCATAGGGTTAGACGGGCCTCTGGCCGACGCGGTTTCGCTCCCGAAACATGCGGAAATCGGTGCGGGAGAAGGTGCAATTCCGGGCCATCGGGCGGCATTGTTTCCGGCACTGGCCCGAATCGGTACATCCGCATGGTGGCCCCCCAGCGCGCGTGCTACGATCCTGCGGGCATTCACGGGCAGATTTCTCGCGAGGGGTTATGAAGATACTGATTACGGGCGGCGCCGGTTTTATCGGCTCGCATCTTGCCGAACGACTCGTCACGGACGGCCATTCCGTCATCGCGCTCGACGACTTCTCGACCGGCCGGCGCGAGAATGTCGCCAGCCTCGCCGGATCCAACCGTTTCCGCCTCGTCGAGGGCACGATCCTCGACGCCGCCCTCGTCCAGAGCCTCGTTGACGAGGTCGAGGTGATCTTCCACCTCGCCGCCGCTGTCGGCGTGAAACTCATCATGGACGAACCCTCGCGCTCGATCCTGACCAATGTCGGCGGGACCGAGACCGTTCTGAAGGCCGCGCTGAAAGACAAGAAGCTGACCTTCGTCGCCTCGACCTCGGAAGTCTATGGCAAGGCGACGAAATTCCCCTTCTCCGAGGACGACGATCTGGTGATCGGCGCGACAAAGAACCTGCGCTGGTCGTATGCCTCGGCCAAGCAGCTCGACGAATTCCTGACGCTGGCCTACGTGCGCGAGGCGCAGCTTCCCGCCGTGATCCTGCGGTTCTTCAATACCACCGGCCCCCGGCAGACCGGCCGCTACGGCATGGTGCTGCCGAACTTCGTGCAGTCCGCGCTCGACGGGAAGCCGCTGATGGTCCACGGCACGGGCGAACAGTCGCGCTGTTTCGGTCACGTCGCGGATGTGGTCGAGGCGCTGGTGCGGATGCTCGATTGCCCGGCCGCCCATGGCCAGGTCTTCAACGTCGCCAACGATCAGGAAGTCACCATCCGCCAGCTTGCCGAGACGGTGATCGAGATGACGGGCTCGACCTCGCAGATCCAGCTCATCCCCTATTCCGACGTCTATCCCGTCGGGTTCGAGGATATGGCGCGGCGCCTGCCGGACGTGACGAAACTCGAGCGCACCATCGGCTTCCGTCCGCGCCGGCCGCTCAGCGAGATCGTCGCCGACATCATCGCCGAGAAACGCAGCGCGCGGGCGGCCTGACCGCGCCATGAAACGCCTGAGGGGCATAGACCGCATCTGGTTCGGCGCCATCCTGGCGCTCGCGGCCGCCTTGCGGCTTTGGCATCTGAACGCACCGCTCTGGCACGACGAGATCCAGACCCTCGTCACCCATGTGAACCTCGGCTGGGGCGAGATGGTCCGCTCCTATTCGATGAACCATCACTATCTGCACAACCTGGCCGTCAAGCTCTCCATGACGCTCTTTGGCGATGCGCCCTGGGTGGTGCGGCTGCCGGCGATGCTGTTCGGCCTTGGCACGATCTGGGCAGTGTGGGCCCTGGCGCGCGAGATCGCGGGCGTGAAGATCGCGCATCTGACGGCGCTTCTCCTCGCGCTCTCCTACCACCAGATCTGGTTCTCGCAGAACGCGCGGGGCTACACCGGCCTGGCCTTCTTCTCGACGCTCGGGATGCTCTATTTCCAGCGCGGGATGAGGCAGCCCACCCGCCGCACCTGGCTCCTCTACGGCCTCACGCTCGCTGCCGCCGTCTTCACGCATTTGACAGGCGCCTTCTTTTTCTTTGCGCAGGGCATCGTCTGGCTTGTCACGGTGATCACCCGAACCCTTCGCGGCCGTCTCGACCGTGCGTTCCTCGGGCTGCCCTTGCTCGGTTTCCTCGTCGGCGGCATCGTGACCCTCGCGCTTTACGCGCCGCTTTTGCCAAGCCTTCTCGACACCGTCTCCTCGGTCTCGGAGACATCGGCGGGCGACGTCATGCAGGAATACCAAAGCCCGCTCTGGACCGCATTCGAGGCGATCCGGTCGGGCATCGGCTCGGCCGGCCCCCTCGTCGCGCTGGTCGGCGCGGCGGTCGTCATCCTCTCGATCCTCGGGGCCATCGCGATCCACCGCGACGCGCCGCTCTTCGCACCGGCGACCTTTCTGCATATCGCGGTGACCGTCGGGCTTCTGATGGCCGTCGGCATGCGAATCTGGCCGCGCTTCTTCTTTGTCGACATCGGCTTCCTCATGTTCCTCATCGTGATGGGGGTGCAGCTGTCCTGCGCCGTCATCGGACACTTCATCGGCGGCGAGCGGCTCTCGCGCGCGCTCTTCGCGCTGGCTGCCGTGGCGATGGTGGCAATCTCGGCGCTTCTCGCGGCGCGCAACTACACCGCACCCAAGCAGGACCTCGCCGGCGCCTTCCAGATGGTCGAGGGGATGCGCCAGCCCGGCGACCGTGTCGTCGCGCTCGGCTACGCGGGGGAGAATTTCGGGCCCTATTTCCACGCCGACTGGGCCATCGCCTATACCGACGCCGACTACCGCGCCGCGCTCGCCGCGCCGGGGCGGGTCTATCTTGTCGTCGGCTTCCCCGAGCGCGTCTTCCGCGACATCCCCGCCTTCGACTCGGATCGCAAGGCGGGCCTGACCGAGCTTCGCATTTTCCCCGGCACGCTCGGCGACGGCGCCGTCATCGTCTACCGCCGTGACTGAGGCGCCCGACATCGTCGTCGGTTCCGGCCCGGCGGGCATTTCCGCCGCGACCGCGCTGCTGGCGCGCGGGCGGAAGGTGCTGCTCCTCGATGGTGGCAAGGCACTCGACCCCGCGAACGAAACGCGCCGGGCTGCACTGGCCGCCACGCCGCCCGAGGCGTGGCCCGCAGGCAGTGCCGAGGCGTGGATGGCGCCGCAGTTCGCCACGCCCCCGGGCCAGGTTCGCCGCTACGGCTCCGACTTCGCGATGGAGGCGGGCGAGGCCACGTTCGCCGAACTGCTGGGCTGGATGGGCCTGCGCGCCTCCCGCGCTGCGGGCGGTCTGTCGAACCTCTGGGGCTCCGCTGTCCTACCCTATCGGCAGGCAGACATGGCGGCCTGGCCGATCACTGCGGACGACCTCGCCCCGCATTACACGGCCGTCGCGGGCTTCATGCCCGTCGCAGGACGCCCCGACGACCTCGAGGCGCTGCTTCCCGCCTTCCCGATGCAGGGCCGAAAAGGGCTAACGCCCGCCGTCCAGGCCGAAGCGCTTCTCGCCCGCCTCGCCCGGGCGAGGGAGCGGCTCGCACAGCTTGGCCTGACCGCCGGTGCCGCCCGGCAAGCCGTGGACCTCGGGTGCCACCGCTGCGGCCTTTGCCTGCACGGATGCCCCTATGGCCTGATCTGGTCGGCCAGGGACCAGCTTGCCCGCCTCCGCGCGAGCCCCGCCCTCACCTACCGGCCAGGCGCCATCCTGACCCGGTTCGAGGAAGGCCCCGACGGAGTCACCCTGCACCTCGCGGGCGGCGAGTCCCTCACCGCGCCGCGCGTCTTCCTCGGCGCCGGCGTGCTTGAGAGCGCGCGCATCATTCTTGCTTCGCTTCCACTTCTGGGCGGGCTCGACCTCAGGGACAGCCAGCACGCCTTCCTGCCGATGCTGCATCGCTGGCGGAATGCCCGCCGGCCCGACAAGGGCCGTTTCCACACCCTGCCACAGATCTTCCTGGAACTTGATGCGCCGGACATCTCCGCGCACCTCGTCCACGCGCAGGTTTATGCCTGGAACGAATTTTACGCGCCCGAGCTGATCGCCAACTATGCCCGCCGCCTGCCGGGTTCGGCCCCGCTGTTCCGCGCGCTGTCGCGGCGCCTGATGGTGGCACAGCTTTTCCTGCATTCCGACCATTCGCACCGCATCGGCCTGCGCCTCGCCCGCGACGGGCGCCTCTTGCCGTCGCTCGATGAAAACGCGGCAATGTTCCCGACGCTCAAGGCCGCCGCCGCCCGGATCGGCAAGGCGATTGGGCAGACGGGCCTTCTACCCCTGACCTTCGCGGTGCGCCCCGGCGCGCCGGGGTCGAGCTTTCATGTCGGGGCCAGCCTGCCCATGAACCGGACGCCCAAGGGCGCCGAATCCGATCCCCTCGGGCGGCCCGCTGGCCTTGCCCGCGTCCATGTCGTGGATGCCTCGGTGCTGCCCGCGATCCCGGCCACCACCATCACCTTCCCGGTGATGGCGAACGCCCACCGTATCGGCACGCTCGCCGGCTAGATCAGCCCGCCTCGAACGCTCCGGCTTCCAGCCGCCGCGCCAGCGCCGCGTCCCCCTTGCGATGCGCCGCCCGCGCCAGGGCCGCGCCGTAAGCCGCCAGCACCCGATCCTCGCGCCAGATCGCGCCGAAGGCCTCCCGCGCTGCCGCTGACTGCGCCGCCCGCCGCCCCGGATCTTGCTGCAGTCCGCGCATCGCGGCGACAAGCTCGTCCTCGGTCTCGAAAAGGGCGCCGCCGCCGGCGGTCTCGACGATCTCGGGGAAGGGGCCAAGTCGCCGCGCGATCACCGGCGTGCCAAGGCGGAAGCTTTCGATCAGGATTATGCCGAAGGTTTCATAACAGACCGAAGGCACGATGAGGCCGAGCGCCCCGCGATAATAGGCGTCCAGCTCCTCGGGCGTCTTGCGCCCGAGGAAAAGGATGTTCTGCCGCCCCGCCGCAAGCCGCTTCAACTCGCCGGCATAGTCGCCATCGCCCAGGATGATGAGGTCGGCGTCCGGATAGCGGTCCATCGCCGGAAAGACATCCTGCAAGCCCTTGATCTTCTCCAGCCGTCCGACAAACAGGAAATAGGGGCGCGGATGCCCGGCATAGGGCTCGGCCAGCTTCGGCACGTCCGGCAGGAAGTAGGGCAGCACCTCCATCTCGTGGGTAAGACCGAACTCCCGGTGCTTGGCCCGGCTGAACTCGCTTTTCGCGATGATGAGGTCCATCTCGTCCAGTCCCCGGTCCAGCATCCCCGTCGCGCGCCAAAGCTGCGGCGGCCGCCGATAGGCGATCTGGCATTTCAGGCAATGCCGTTCGTCGCAAAGCTCGCGTCCGTTGCGCCAGAGGACATGGGTCGGGCAGACCAGCCAATGCTCATGCGCCTCGTAAAGTTTCAACCCCTCGCCCATCGGCAGAAGGCCCGGCCCCCCGATCAGCGAGGTGTTGTTGTGCCAGATGATATCCGGCTGCCGCTCCTCAAGGATCGCGCGGATCCGCGCGGCGTGCACCACCGGCCGGCCAAGCTGCTGCGTCAGAAGGTTCGACACGAAGCCGTTCCTCGCGCGCAGCCCGATCCGCCGCACGCCGTCCGCCCCCCCCCCGGGCTGCACCTTGCCGCCGAGGAGAAGATAGCTGTCCTCGGTATGCACGACGGTCACGTCATGGCCCCGCGCTGCAAGCGCCCGCGCCATGCGCTGCACCCCGATCGCATCCCCGCCGAAGGAATAGGGAGGATAGAAGGTCGTGAACATCACGATGCGCAACGCGCTCATGCGGCATCTCCATGCGGAAGGGGCGCGGGCCGCGCGTAAGAGAGGAAAAGCTGCAACCGGTCGCGCATCAGGATCAGCGCGAGGCCCGCATAGACAAGGATGCCGCACAGGATGCTGGCCGCGACGGAAAGCGGCAGCGGAGCCGAAGCGAGGGCCCTTTGAACCGCCACGACGGCGCCCGCCATCGCCAGCGCCGCAACCGCCGGCAGGATATTGCAGCTCAGAAGCGGCGCCACGGGGATCTCGCCCAGGCGTGCGACAAGCCGGTAGCGGAAGATCCAGAGAAGGTAATGCGCCGCGACGAACCCGGCCGTGATTGCCACAAGGCCCCAGCGCGATGCGATCAGAATAAGCGCCGAGCCGAGGAGGACATTTCCCCAGGTCAGCAGCGTGATCTCGCCCGCCTTCCCGGCCGCGAGGCAGAAGCTCTGCTGCACCAGCGCGACCGAGAAATAGAGGCCGAGGAAGGCCAGCACCGACAAGACCGGCGCCGCGCCCAGCCATTCCGTGCCGAAGACCAGCCGCAAGACCGGCTCGGCCACGACGGCGAGCCCGACGAAGAAGGGGAACGCCACCACCCCGCTCATCCGCGCGATATCGAGGAGAAGGTCACCCGCCCGCCCGCCCTCGCGCCGGACGGCGGCGAAGGCGGGCTGCGAGACCATGCGGAGCGGCGTCGAGATAAGGAAAGTCAGGGTCTCGACCAGCCGCCACGACACTGAATAGAGGCCGGTGGCGAGCGGCCCCAAAGTCGCCCCGATGATGAGCGTCGGCAGTTGCGCCGCCGCCAGTTCCGCCGCCCTGAGACCAAGAACCTGCGCGCCAAATCCGCCCGCCTTGCGCAGATGCGCCCCGCTCGTCGCAAGGCCGGGGCGCCAGTCGACCGAGGTCCAGGCCATGACGACATTGGTCGAGATCATCGCGATCCACTGGCCGACAAAGCTCCAGACGCCGTAGCCCGCCAGCGCCATGCCGATGCCGACCGCGCCGCCGACGATCACCCCGGCGATGGCACGCAGCGACAGGACGCGGAAGTTGAACTCGCGGCGCAGGATCGCGACCGGCACCGCGGTGAAGGCGATCAGCAGCACCGTCACCGACAGCCCCCGGATCAGCCCCGCGACCTGCGGCTGGCCATAGAGCCCCGCGATCGGCGCCGCGAGAGCCCAGAGGAGGAGCGCAAGCGCCAGACCCAGTGCGGCCGTCAGCCAGAAGGTCGCGTTGTAATCCTCCGGCCCCGGATCATGCGCGGCGATCAGGTATTCCGACACGCTTTCGCGCACGAGGGCCTCGGCCAGTACGATGAAGACCGCCGCCATGGAGAGAAGGCCGTAAAGCTCCGGCCCGAGGAGCTTCGCCATGGTGACGAAGACCGCGAAATTGATCGCCTGCTCGGTCCATCCACCCGCCAGCATCCAGGCGACGCCGCGAACGAACTTGTGCCCGACGCTCACGCCCCGCCCCCGCGGGCTTTCAGCCCCTGCCAGGGGTTCGCCACACGGGCCTTGACCGCCCGCAGCGCCTTGCGCAGACCAAGATAGGCCGCCCCGCGCCCTTCCAGATGCGCCCGCCAGCGGGCCGGGTCGGTGAAATAGAACATCTCGAGCCGCGGCAGATCGAATAGGTCCGCATCCTCGCCCGCCACATCCAGCCGCGTCCCGACCGAGGAGTGATAGCTCTCTGCGATCCGCGCGCGCACCGCTTCGGTCGCAAGCCCATAGGGCGGCGCGAAATGGCGGACGGGTTTGCCGATCCGTTCCTCGATTTCGGCGCGGGATCGCACCAACTCGCTTTCGACCTCGTCGGGGGTCTGCTCGTTGAGGTTCGGATGGTGGACCGTGTGGCTGCCGAAGGTGACGCCGTCCTTGGCGAGCGCCCGGATCGTGCCCCAGCCCATCAGCGCGCGCGGCGGATCGGCGATGCCGCGCCAGCCCTCGGCGCGGCCGACGAAAGCCGTCGGCAGATAGACGATGGGGCGAAAGCCGTGGCGCGACATCACCGGCCAGGCGACATCGGCGAAGTCCTGAAAGCCGTCGTCGAAGGTCAGGATCACCGACCGGGGCGCGAGCTTCCCGCGCCCTTCCCGCGCCGCGATCAGATCGTCGAGCGTGATGACCGGCACCTCCGCCGCCGCGATCGCCGCCATCTGCTCGGAAAAGACCGCAGGCGGGATCGAGGTCGCCCCGCCCCGGTTCGAGACCGAGTGATACATCAGGATATCGACGACGGGTCCCGCCAAGTGTCAGTCCTCGACGCGATGGCTTTCGAACTCGTGACGGTGCTCGGCCCATTTCGCGCGGTCGATACCGCCTTCGGGGGTCAGCACCTCGGCGGCGGCATAGGCCATCGCGAATGCATGGTGCGTGTTGTCATGGGCAAAGAGGCCCTGCCGACCGAAGCTGAGGAAGCCCTCCAGCGACGACAGCCAGGCGTCCACCGTCTCGAAATGGCGCTGATAGTCGAGGTCGTAGACCGGGTAGGCCTGCCCGATCCGCCGCGTCTCGGTCCGGATCACCGGCACGTTCACCGGCAGGCCAAGGCTGCCGAGCCAGTCGCAATAGTGCCGCCCAAGCTCCTCGTCCGACATGTCCCACCACTTTTCGCCGGGGTCGCACGGCAGCTCGGCGCAAAGGATCGTCTTGCCCTTCGGCCCGCTGGCGGAGTTGTAGTTCTTCGGCTCCGACATCCGGCTGATGGGGATCGAGAGTTCCGGGAAGTAATGCGCGTCATACTCGGTGAACTGATCGGTGCCGAGGATGAGATAGACGAGGATCATGCCCCGGAAGCGGATCGCATTGGCCGCTTCGATCACCTCGGGCGGCGGAGGCGGATCCATCAGCTTGATGACCGTGGTCAGCGGGATCGTCGAATAGATATGGTCAGGGGTGTGGCGCGTCTCGGTCTCGCCGTCCTTCGTGACGACGGCGGTAATCCGGTTCCCTTCGCGCTCGATCCGCACGATGTTGGTGCCGAAGCTGAACGCGGCGCCCTGCCCTTCGGCGGCGGCGACCATCGCGGTCGAGATCTGGCCGAAGCCCTTCTTCGGATAGAAGAACCGCCCCGTCGTCTCGCCGCGAAGACCGGGGATCATGCGGAGCATCTTGCCGAGGATCTTGCCCACGGAAGACCCGGAGACGCGCCGTTCGGCCAGCGTCACGGCCAGCTTGTCGGGATCGAGGCCCCAGAGTTTCTTCACATAGGGAAAGTAGAAGTTCTCGGAAATCGTCGGTCCGAGGCCGTCGTAGAGGACCGAGGAAAAGCTGCGGGGCCCCTTGGATTTCTTGCGGAACTTGCCCAGCACCATATCCCCGATCAGCGAGGCGGCGAAGGCCGGCGGCAACTTCAACAGTGCGTCCTGAAGCTTCAGCGGAAAGTGGATCCAGC
>JAGRDU010000076.1 GCA_020446905.1 Paracoccaceae bacterium
ATGCCGCGCGCTACCTCGCCAAGAATGTCGTCGCGGCGGGGCTTGCCCGGCGCTGCACGCTGCAGCTCTCCTACGCCATCGGCGTTGCCAAGCCCCTGTCGATCTATGTCGACACGCACGGCACCGGCGAGGCGGACGAGGCCGCCATCGAGGCGGCGGTTGGCAGGGTCATGGACCTGACGCCGCGCGGCATCCGCACCCATCTTGGCCTGAACAAGCCGATCTACCAGCGCACCGCCGCCTATGGCCACTTTGGCCGGGCGCCCGAGGCAGACGGCGGCTTCAGCTGGGAAAAGACCGATCTGGCCGAAGCGCTGAAGAAGGCGCTATGACTTCGACGGGCGGGGCCTTTCCCCGCCCGTGACGCCGGCCCCGGGGGACTGTCGATGCGCATGATTGGCCTTTGCCTCCTCCTCCTGCCCCTTGCCCAGCCGGCGCTGGCCGAGATGCAGGCGCCGCTGCCGCCGAAGCTGCATGTCGAGGGCTCGAAGCTCGTCTACGACAGCGAGACCGGGCGCGAGGACGGCGAGATCGAGCCCGAGGATTCCGACGCGCTTCTCGCGATCCTGCGCGAGACGCCGGGGATCACCACGCTTGCCCTCAACAGCGCGGGCGGCAGCATCTGGGCAGCCGAGGAAATGTCGCGAATCGTCATCGACTTTGACCTCGACACCGTGGTCGAGGGGGAATGCAGCAGCTCCTGCGTCACGGTCTTTCTGGGCGGCAAGGCGCGCAGCATGGCGCGGGGATCGAAGATCGGTCTTCACTCGCGCTGGTGGGCGCCCGAGGACGTCGAGGGCTATTACGAGCGTAACAAGGAAGAGGAACACTGGGCGACGCCCTTCGAGTTCGGGTCCTGGATCTATGAAGATACCCAGGCCGAGATCTACGAAGCGCTGTCCTTCCTTGTCGCGCGCGGCGTCGATCCCGCCTTCGCCATCGAAATGCACGCCCCGCGCGACACCATGTGGTACCCATCGCGCTCGGCGCTTCAGTCCGCCGGCGTGCTGCGCGACTGACCCTCCGACCCGGCAGATGGAGAAATCCGCGATCGCCGTCGGCACCGGCCTTTCCGGCGCGCCCATGTCATCGGCGTGGCGCAGGCAAAGCAGCATGGGTCTCTCGGTCCTGTCGGGCCTCCTGTCTCTTCGGAACGCCAGGTCCTGACGCCGGCGGGATCAATCGGGCGAAGCAGGGGATTTGGAGGACCGGGCAGGTCCACCGCAGGAACGGGCAGGCAGAGGTCCGAACTCGTACATAACTAGGGGAGAGCACATCAGAAGGAGGCTGACCATGCCCATCGCGCTTATCACCGGCGCCAGCCGCGGCCTTGGCCGCGCCGAGGCGCTCCACCTCGCCCGCGCCGGGACCGACATCATCTTCACCTATCTCGGCAATGCCGGGGCAGCCGAAGCCACCCGCGCCGAGATCGCGGCGCTGGGCCGCCGCGCGGTCGTGCTGCAACTGGACATCGGCGACAGCACCGGCTTTCCCGCCTTCGCCGATGCGGTGCGCGGCGCGTTGGCCGAACTTGGCGCGGAGCGGATCGACTATCTGGTGAACAACGCCGGCGACGGCGCCTACATGCCGTTCGATCAGACGACCGAGGAGAGGTTCGATCACCTCTACCGGGTCCACCTGAAGGGCCCCTATTTCCTGACCCAGGCGCTCTTGCCGCTGATCCGGGACGGCGGGAGGATCGTCAACACCTCCAGCGGCCTCGCGCGGTTCGCGCTGCCTGGGTCCTCGGCCTATGCGGTCATGAAGGGCGGGATCGAGGTCTTTTCGCGGTATCTGGCCAAGGAACTCGGCGCGCGCGGCATTTCGGCAAACACGATCGCGCCCGGGGCCATCGCGACGGATTTCGGCGGGGGCCGTGTGCGCGACGATGCCGGGATCAACCGAATGGTCGCGTCGAACACCGCGATGGGCCGCGTGGGCGCGGCCGACGATGTCGGCGCCGCCGTCGCCAGCCTTCTGACCAGCGAGGGCAACTGGATCACCGCGCAGCGGATCGAGATCTCGGGCGGGCAGTCGATCTGATGCCGGCGCGGCCTTGACCCCGCCATAGCGCCGCCTCTATAGGCCGGCGCCATGACTGACGCACCCGCCTCTCCGCCCGAACGGCGCAACTTCTACGGTCGCATCCGGGGCAGGACGCTCCGGCCCTCGCAGAAGGGCTATCTGGCCGAGGATCTGGGTGCGCTCTGCCCCAAGGGGCTGTCGGTCGAGGACAATCCCGAGCGCCGCCCCGTCGATCCGTCCGCGATCTTCGGCGATGACCGTGAGATCTGGCTCGAGGTCGGCTTCGGCGGCGGCGAACATCTCGTCCACATGGCCGCCCGGAATCCGCAGGTGGGGATCATCGGCTGCGAGCCCTTCATCAATGGCGTCGCGATGCTTCTGGGCAAGATCCGGGGCGCCGGGGTGACCAACGTCGCCGTCTATCCCGGCGACGTGCGCGACCTCTTCGACGTCTTCCCCGATGCCTGCATCGCCAAGGCGTTCCTGAATTACCCCGACCCCTGGCCCAAGGCGCGGCACCATCGCCGCCGGTTCGTGACGCAGGATCACCTTCAGCCGCTCGCCCGGGTCCTGAGGCCGGGGGCGGAGTTCCGGGTCGCGACCGACATTCCCGACTATGTCCGCCAGACCCGAGAAGAGGTCCCTCTGGCCGGGTTCGAACCCGTATCGGATACCGGCACGCCCTGGGACGACTGGCTTTCCACCCGCTACGAACAGAAGGCGCTGCGCGAGGGGCGTGTGCCGCACTACCTCACCTGGCGCCGCCGCTAACGGCATTTTCGCCGGCCGGCACCGTGGAGGCATGGACCGCCCCCGGGCGTTGCGCTATCAGCGGGGCGATTTTCCCGGAGGAGACGCCCCATGTCCGGCCACGGCAATCCCGTCCCGATGACCGCCCGCAAGTCCGACCCGCTCAAGGGCCGGGCCGAGGTGCCGGGCGACAAGTCGATCTCGCACCGTGCACTGATCCTTGGCGCGATGGCGGTGGGCGAGACGAAGATCATCGGTCTTCTCGAAGGGCAGGACGTCCTCGACACCGCCAAGGCCATGCGCGCCTTCGGGGCCGAAGTGGTGCATCACGGGCCGGGCGACTGGGCGGTCCACGGCGTCGGCGTCGGCGGCTTTGCCGAACCCTCCGCGGTCATCGACTGCGGCAACTCCGGCACCGGCGTGCGCCTCATCATGGGGTCTATGGCGACGACGCCGATCACCGCGACCTTCACGGGCGATGCCTCGCTGTCGAAGCGCCCGATGGGCCGGGTGACCGACCCGCTTTCGCTTTTCGGTGCGCGCGCCTATGGCCGGACGGGCGGGCGGCTGCCGATGACGGTGGTCGGCGCGGCGGGTCCGGTGCCGGTGCGCTACGTGGTGCCCGTCCCCTCGGCGCAGGTGAAATCGGCGGTGCTTCTGGCGGGCCTCAACGCCCCCGGCCAGACCGTGGTGATCGAGAAGGAGCCGACGCGCGATCATTCCGAACGGATGCTGCGCGGCTTCGGGGCCGAGCTGACGGTCGAGAAGACCGCCGAGGGCCATGTCATCACCCTGACCGGCCAGCCCGAGCTGAAGCCCCAGAGTGTTGCCGTGCCGCGAGATCCCTCGTCCGCCGCCTTCCCGGTCTGCGCCGCACTGATCGTCGAAGGCTCCGACATCCTCGTCCCCGGCGTCAGCCAGAACCCCACGCGGAACGGCCTTTACACCACGCTCGTCGAGATGGGCGCCGAGATCGAGTTCCAGAACCCGCGCGAAGAGGGCGGCGAGCCGGTCGCAGACCTCCGCGTCCGGGCCTCGGCCCTGAAGGGCATCGAGGTGCCCGAGGAGCGCGCCGCCAGCATGATCGACGAATACCCGATCCTCTCGGTCGTCGCGTCCTTTGCGGAAGGGATGACCGTGATGCGCGGCGTCAAGGAGCTGCGGGTGAAGGAAAGCGACCGCATCGACGCGATGGCACGGGGGCTCGAGGCCTGCGGCGTCACCGTCGAGGAGGAAGAAGACGTCCTCATCGTGCATGGCATGGGTCCGGGCGGCGTGCCGGGCGGGGCGACCTGCGCCACCCATATCGACCACCGCATCGCCATGTCCTTCCTTATCCTCGGCCTTGCATCGCAAAAGCCGGTCAGCGTCGACGACGGCTCGCCCATCGCCACCTCCTTCCCGGTCTTCGAGGATCTGATGGCGGATCTTGGCGCGCAGATCGCCCGGTCGAACCCGTGACGGACGGCCGGCTGCGGGGGCTGGTGGCTGCGACCATCCTGGTCCTTGCGGCGATGCTACTGGCGGGGCCCCATGGTTGCGGCACGCAATTCTGCCTCTTCGATGCGCGCGTCATTCCCTACGGCGCCGAGGCCGCGCGCGACCATCTCGCCCGGCTCACGCCTGCGGGTCTCTGGCGCTATCTCTGGGTCACCCAGCCGCTCGACACGGTCTTCCCGGCCCTCTTCTGCCTCAGCCTCCGCGCGATTTTCGAGGCCTGGGCACCGGCCCCGCTCGCCGCGCGCCTTGGCAGGCTGGCAGTCGTCGAGGCAGGGGTGGACTATCTCGAAAACGCGCTGATCCGGGTGATGCTGAAGGACCCGGCGGGCTTTCCCGATATCGTCGCGCCGGTGACGAGTGCGCTGACCATCGCGAAATGGCTGATGATCGCGGTGCTGCTAGGTGCCGCGCTCAGGCTCTGGCGGGCGCGGCGGGTTTGACGGTACGCCGAGGCCACGCTAAGCGCCGGGCAGGAGGACGCGCATGATCTTCACGGTGGCAATCGACGGGCCGGCGGCGGCGGGCAAAGGCACGATCGGGCGGGCCGTGGCCGACCGCTTCGGCTTTGCCCATCTCGATACCG
>JAGRDU010000077.1 GCA_020446905.1 Paracoccaceae bacterium
CGATGATCACCCACACGCTGAAGCTGGACGAGATCAACAAGGGGTTCGATCTGATGCACGCGGGCGAGTCGATCCGCTCGGTCGTCGTCTACTGAACGCAAGATAGGAGGGGCGATGCCCACCGACCGCGACACGCCTCTTCTGGCCGTGCTGATCGACGCCGACAACATTCCCGCGCGCCATGCGGCCGCGATCCTTGAAGAGGTCGCCGCCTATGGCGAGCCCTCGCTGCGCCGGGTCTATGGCGACTGGTCAAGCCAGGGCCTTGCCTCGTGGAAGGATCCGGCGCGCGACCTCGGCCTCGTGATGCACCAGCTTTCGGCGAATACGAAGGGCAAGAACGCGTCCGACATCGGTCTGGTTATCGACGCGATGGACATCCTCCATGCGGGCAAGTTCGACGGGTTCGTCATCGTCTCGTCCGACAGCGATTTCACGCGGCTGGCGAGCCGTATCCGCGAGGATGGCTTGCAGGTGATCGGCATCGGCGAGGCGAAGGCGCCGGAGGCCCTGCGCAAGGTCTGCAACCGCTTCATCCTGATCGAGAACATTGTGGGTGCGACGGATGCGCCGCAGCAGCCGCGCGCCGCTGCCGAGGCATCTCCGACCAAGGAACCGCCGTCGAAGGCGATCCCGATGATCGTCGCCGCGATGAAGAAGATCGATCCCGAGCAGGACGACTATTCGCTGGGCCATCTCGGGCAGGTGCTGAACCAGCTTTACCCCGATTTCGACCCCCGCACCTTCGGCTGCGCGAAGCTCTCGGACCTCTTGCGCAAGACCGGGCGGTTCGAGGTTTTCAGCGAGGCGGGGCGGCTCCACAAGGTGCGCGACAAGGCCTGATCAGCCCTTCGCCGCGCGCTCCACCACGCTCAGCATCAGGCGCGTCGCCACGGCCATGTCCTGCACGCTGATCCATTCAAGCGGCCCGTGAATCTCCTGCATCCCGGTGAAGAGGTTCGGGCAGGGCACGCCCATCTCGGTCAGGCGCGAGCCGTCGGTGCCGCCGCGGATCGGGACCGAGACGGGTTCGATCCCGAGATCGCGGCAGGCATCGCGGGCAAGGTCCACGGGGGTCATGTCCTCTTCCAGCCAGTAGCGCATGTTGCGGTACTGCGGCTTGATCTCGCAGGTGATCTCAGCGCGAGGCTCGGTCGCGGCCACCGCCTCGCAGACCTGGCGGAGGAGCGCGCCTTTGGCGGCAAGGCCGTCCCGCTCGAAATCGCGCAGGATGAGTTTCAGTGTCATCTCGGCGGCACTGCCCTTCATCTCGGTGATATGGATGAAGCCCTCGCGATCCGCGGTCGTCTCGGGCGTCATCGTCACCTGCGGCAGGGTCTGGACGATCTTGGAGGCGAGGTGAACGGCGTTCACCAGCTTGTCCTTGGCAAGGCCGGGGTGGATCGAGACGCCGGTCACGGTGACGACCGCGCCGTCGGCGGAAAAGCTTTCGTATTCGATCTCGCCCACCGCGCCGCCGTCGAACGTATAGGCGAAGTCGGCGGCAAGGTCATTGGGCAGGCGTTCGTCCACGCCCCGGCCGATTTCCTCGTCGGGGGTGAAGGCGATGCGGATCTTGCCGTGCGGGACACCCGGATTGGCGATGAGGTGGCGCGCGGCGGTCATGATGACCGCAACGCCGGCCTTGTCGTCGGCGCCAAGAAGCGTGGTGCCGCTGGCGGTGACGATGTCATGGCCAGCTTTCTTCGCCAGTTCCGGCGAGATTTCGGGGGTCAGCGACAGCCCTGGCGCATCGGCATAGGTGATCGGGCCACCGTTCCAGTTGCGGTGGACGACCGGCTTCACGCCGGTCGCGTTGAACTGGGGCGCGGTATCGACATGGGCGAGAAAGCCCACGGTCGGGGCGCCGTCGGCGGTCGCCGGGATCGTCGCGAGGACAGCGCCGTAGTCGGTGAGGGTCACCTCCGCCGCGCCGATTTCCTTCAGCTCCGCGGCCAGCAGCCGTTGCAGATCGAGCTGGATCGCGGTGCTGGGCGCGCCGGGCGCGTCCTCGTCGCTTTGCGTGTCGATGGCGGTATAGCGGACGAGCCGGGTTTCCAGCTCGGTGTCGAATTCGCTGCGCATGAGACCTCCGGAGGGTGCGGGCCGAGGAGGCCGCGACGGGCAGGCGGTGTCAACCCTCGCGCGGCGTCAGCCCTTCCTGACCCCGTAGCGGGCCATGAACATCTCGACCGCGCCATTGGCGATCCGGTCCAGTTCGGCCGGCGCGTAGTCGCGGCGCACGCCAAGGCAGAGACAAGGGAAGATGTCGGCCTTGCACAGCTCGGCAAACTGATCGGCCGCAAGGTAGATGTCGTCGATCACAAGCTCTCCGCGCGCGACGGCACCCTCGAGGTAATGCGCGATCCTTTCGCGCAGAAGGCCGGGACCGGTGTCGTAGAATTCCTGTCCGAGCTCTGGAAAGCGGTCGGATTCGGCGACGCAAATGCGGAAGGTCGAGCGGCCGAACTCCGAAACGAAATACTCGCCGATCCGCCGGGCGGCGATGGGCAGCACGACCTCGGGCGGGGCGTTCAGGCCGACCAGCGCCTCGGTCTCGTCCGCCTGGCGCTGACATTCCCCCTTCGCGACTTCGGCAAAGAGAACGCGCTTGTCGGGGAAATAGGAGTAGAGCGTTGCCTTGGATACGCCCGCCTCGGCGGCGATTGCATCGACGCTCGCGCCCTCGAACCCGTCGCGCAGAAAGACTGTGCGCGCCCCGTCGAGGACCTGATCGAACTTGCGCCCGCGCTTGACGGGGGAGAGGGCAGGGCTTGCAGGCATCACATTCCTTTTCCGGCAGGATAGCGTCCCAAAGTATCGGGCGGCAAGCCGGGAAGAAAAGGGGCGGGACGCCGGTCCCGCCCGAGGTGGCCCCTCAGGGATGAAGGAGGGGCGTTACCGCGTTGCGGGAAGGCAGATTGTCATGGGGGCGCAGTCGCGCGTCACATCGGGCTGCGGCTGCGGAAAAGTCAGGCGGGGGAGGTCGAAGGTGATTCCCCCGGCTGCGGCCGGGATGGCGGTGAGGCCGAGGGAAATCGCCAGAAAAAGGGTGCGAAGGGATGTCATGGTGAACCTCGTTCTTGATGTTCCGGATATCAAACTAAACCGTTTCGTTCGGATTTCAAGGAAGAACTGAACCGAGTAGTTCAGTTGGGCGAAGGTGTCGCACTTGTCCCTGCCTGGGGCGCCCGTTACCTTGGAACCATTCTACGACAAGGGGGCGCAGATGATCCCGGGGCTGGCCAACAGGCGGCGGTTTTCGGACCTGAGCGAACAGGAAATCCTGGCGCTTGCAATCTCCTCCGAGGAGGACGACGCGCGGATCTACCGCAGCTATGCCGAGCGCTTGCGCAAGGACTATCCGGGGACGGCGGCGGTGTTCGACGGCATGGCCGCCGAGGAGGACACCCACCGCCGCTGGCTGATCGAACGCCACAAGGCGCGGTTCGGCGAAGTGATCCCGCTGATCCGGCGCGAACATGTCGCGGGGTTCTACGCCCGCAGGCCCGTCTGGCTGGTCGAGAACCTCAGCCTCGACCGCATTCGGGGCGAGGCCGCGGCGATGGAGCGCGAGGCCGAGGCGTTCTACAAGCGGGCGGCGCAGTCCACGCAGGACGCCGAAACGCGCAAGCTCCTCGGCGATCTCGCCGCCGCCGAAGCCAAGCACGAGGCGAAGGCGGGCAAGCTGAGCGCCGAGCATCTGGGCGAGGGCGCGAAGGAGGACGAGGACAGCGCCGCGCACCGGCAGTTCATTCTGACCTGGGTGCAGCCGGGGCTGGCTGGTCTGATGGACGGGTCGGTGTCCACGCTCGCGCCGATCTTCGCGACGGCTTTCGCCACGCATGACACGGCCACGACGCTGACGGTGGGTCTGGCGGCGGCGGTCGGCGCGGGCATTTCGATGGGCTTTACAGAAGCTGCGCATGACGACGGGGTGATCTCGGGGCGCGGCAGTCCGGTCAAGCGGGGCATCGCCTCGGGCGTCATGACCATGCTGGGCGGGCTTGGCCACGCGCTGCCCTATCTCATCCCGGACTTCTGGACGGCGACGGTGCTGGCCATCGCCATTGTCTTTGTCGAGCTTTGGGCGATTGTCTGGATCCAGAACAGGTACATGGAAACGCCGTTCCTCAGGGCGACCTTCCAGGTCGTTCTGGGCGGCGCGCTGGTTTTCGCGGCCGGCGCGCTGATCGGCGGTGGCTAGGGCGTGCTTGCGCTGGCATGGGGTTCCGCGCCGTGCTAGGCGCGGGTCAAGATGTTGGCGATCTTTCTCAAGACCCTTCCGTTCTTCGCGCTCATGGGCCTTGGCTGGGGCGCGGGACGCCTGCGCTTCTTCCCCGATGTCGCGACGGAGTGGCTGACCCGCTTCGTCTTCTACTTCGCCCTCTCGGCGATGCTGTTCCGCTTTACCGCCAACCTGTCGCTGGCCGAGATCTTTGATCCGACTTTCGTCCTCGCGTATCTCACCGGTTGCACGGTGGTCTATCTGCTGGCCTTCGGCGTGGCCCTTGCGCGACGCGTTTCGATCCCCGAGGCTTCGGTCGAGGCGCAATGCGCGGTGATCGGCAATACCGGGTTCCTTGGCGTCCCGATGCTGACGATGCTTCTGGGACCCGAGGCGGCGGGGCCGGTCATGATGGTGCTGGCCGTCGATCTGATCGTCTTTTCCAGCCTCATCACCCTCATCATCACCGCCTCGCGCGAGGGGCATGTCTCGCCGCGCATCGTCAAGGTGCTGGTGCTGGGCCTACTGAAGAACCCGATGATCGTCGCGATGGTGGCGGGCCTGCTCTGGTCGGGGCTGAAGCTGCCAGTGCCGCAGCCGCTGGAGGAGTTCATGACGCTTCTCGGCGCTGCCGCGACGCCCGGAGCACTTTTCGCCATTGGTGCCTCGCTGGCCTCGAAATCGGCCGAGCGGGTGTCGGTCGCGGTCTGGCTGTCGTTCTGCAAGCTCATCCTGCATCCGGCGGCGGTCGCAGTGGCCGCGCTCTACATCTTCGACGTTAACCCCTTTGCCGCCGGCGTCATGATCGCGGCGGCGGCGCTTCCGGTCGCGGGGAACGTCTATATCCTTGCCCGCCACTACGGGGTCGCGCCGCAGCGCGTCTCGGCCTCCATCCTCATCTCGACAGTCGTGTCCATCGTGACCGTTTCTGCCGTGATCGCCTGGATCACCGGCGTCTGACGAAAGGAAATCCCATGCAGGTCGTTTCAGAAAACAAGTGCTTCGGCGGGGTTCAGGGTGTCTATCGCCATGGATCCGAGGCCTGCGGCTGCGACATGACCTTCGGTGTCTTCCTGCCCGAAGGCGCATCCGAAGGGCCGGTGCCGGTGCTCTGGTATCTTTCCGGGCTGACCTGCACGCATGAGAACGCGATGGTGAAGGCCGGCGCACAGGCCTGGGCGGCCGAGGCGGGGATTGCGCTGGTGTTCCCGGACACCTCGCCGCGCGGCGAGGGCGTCGCGGATGACGAGGCCTACGACCTCGGACAGGGCGCCGGGTTCTACGTCAATGCCACGGAGGCGCCCTGGGCGCCGCATTTCCGGATGTGGGACTACGTCGCCGAGGAACTGCCGAAGATCGTCACCGCGAATTTCGCCGTGGCCGAGGACCGGCAGGCGATCACCGGCCATTCCATGGGCGGGCACGGGGCGCTGACGCTGGCGATGCGGCTGCCGGGGCGGTTCCGCTCGGTCTCCGCCTTCGCGCCGATCGCGCATCCCACGCAGTCCGACTGGGGCCGCAAGCAGCTGGGCGCCTATCTTGGCGCCGATGAAGCCGCCTGGGCGCCGCATGACGCGACACTTCTGATGCGGCGGCTGGGCTTCGACGGGCCGGTACTGGTCGATCAGGGGTCGAAGGACCAGTTTCTGGATCTTCTGAAGCCTGAGGCATTGGCCGAGGCGATGATGGCGCGGCGGCAGAACGGGCAGTTCCGGATGCAGGCGGGCTATGACCACAGCTATTTCTTCGTCTCGACCTTCATGCCCGACCATATCCGGTTCCACACCGACGCGCTCTACGCATGAGCCTTTTTGTCGATGCCGATGCCTGCCCGGTGAAGGACGAATGCATCCGTGCCGCCGACCGTCTGGGCGTGCGCGTCTTCATGGTCTGCAACGGCGGTATTCGCCCCTCGCCCCATCCGCTGGTCGAGACGATCTTTGTGACCGAGGGGCCGGACGAGGCCGACAAGTGGATCGCGGAGCGGGCGGGGAAGGATGATGTGGTGGTGACAGGCGACATTCCCCTCGCCGCGAAATGCGTCGAGGCGGGGGCGCAGGTCCTGAAGCACAATGGCGAGCCGCTGACCTCCGCGAACATCGGCAACGTGCTGGCCATGCGCGACCTTATGGCCGACCTCAGGTCCGCGGACCCGTTCCGGCAGGGCGGCGGGCGGGCGTTTTCCAAACAGGACCGCGCGCGGTTTTCCTCGGCGCTTGACCGGTTGCTCCGCGCGGCGCAACGCGGGTGATGTCGCACCGGGGACAGACGCGCCGGTTTTGCCCGTGCCAGATGCCGCAATGACTTCGCTTCCCGGCCCCGACACAACGACCCGTGCCCGCACCATCGGGATGGTCAGCATGGTCGCCGGCCTCTTCTTCTTTTCGGTCAACGATACTGCGATCAAGTTCCTCAGCGGCGGCTACGCGCTGCATCAGATCGTGCTGATCCGCACCTCCGTGGCCATGGCGATCCTCTTGGCGCTGGTGGTGCCTTTCCAGGGCGGGCTGAAGGCGCTGCGCACCCGCCGGGTCGGGACGCATGTCTTGCGCGGTGCGCTGGTGGTCGTCGCGAACATGAGTTTCTTCGCTGCCCTTGCCGCGATGCCGCTGGCTGATGCGGTCGCGGTCTTCTTCATCGCGCCGATGCTGATTACCGCGATGTCGGTCCTCTTCCTTGGTGAAACGGTCGGCCCGCGCCGCTGGGCTGCGGTCGCGGTGGGCCTCGTCGGTGTCATCGTGATCCTCAGGCCGGGGACGGAGGCGTTCCGGACAGTCGCGCTCCTCCCGCTGATCGGCGCGACGGCCTATGCGCTGGTCAACATCCTCACACGGCGGATCGGCGGGACGGAAAGCGCGGTGTCGCTGGCCTTCTACATTCAGGTCACGTTTCTTGCGGTCTCGGCCATGATGGGGCTTGCGGTCGGGGACGGCCGTTTCGCGGGCACCGGAGATGCCTCGCTCGATTTTCTCCTGCGCGCCTGGGTCTGGCCTGAGGCAGGGGACTGGCCGATCCTGATACTCCTCGGACTCTGCGCCGGGATGGGCTCGCTCCTCGTCGGGCAAGGCTACAAGCTCTGCGAGGCAGGGCTGGCGGCACCTTTCGAGTATGTCGCCATGCCGCTTGCGGTCTTCTGGGGGGCGACGGTTTTCGGCGAATGGCCGGATGCCGTCAGCTGGACGGGCATCACCCTGATCGTCGGCGGCGGGCTATACATGATCTGGCGGGAAACGCGCGTCGTGGCGCCCGTTGCCCCGCCCCGGCCGCGCCGCTAGGGTCGGGCGGAAAGGGGCACCCATGGGTCAGATTCAGGCGGTCGTCTTCGACATCGGGAACGTGCTGATCGAGTGGCAGCCGGAGCGGTTTTTCGACGGCCATATCGGCCCGGAGGCGCGCGCCCGGATGTTCGCCGAGATCGACCTGCACGCTATGAACGAGGCGGTGGACCGGGGCGCGCCCTTCCGCGCCACTGTCTATGACTGGGCCGCCCGCTTCCCGGCGTGGGAGGAAAATATCCGCCTCTGGCACGACCGCTGGATCGACATGGCTTCGCCCGCCATCCTGCAATCTGTCCGGCTGATGCGGGCGCTTCAGGCGCGGGGCGTTCCCGTTTTTGCGCTGACGAACTTCGGGGATGAGACCTATACCGCAGCCGAGCCGCACTATCCCTTCCTGCGCGACTTCGATCGCGCTTTCATCTCGGGCCGTCTTAAGGTGACAAAGCCCGACCCGGAGATCTATGCCATCGTGGAGCGCGAGAGCGGGGTTGCGCCCGGCGCGCTCCTCTTCACCGATGACCGGGCGGAGAATATCGCGGTGGCGGCCGAGAGGGGCTGGGGCACGCATCTCTTCGAGGGGCCGGAAGGGTGGGCGGCGCGGCTGGTTGCCGAGGGGCTATTGACGGAAAGGGAGGCAGCATGAGCATCGAGATTGTCGGGCCGGAGATCGAGGCAAAACTCGACTGGATCGCGCTGACCGAGGCCTTGGAGGCGGGGCACCGATTGCCGCGCGCCGAGGTGGGCGACACGCTGCTCCGCCGGGGGGGCGACACGCTGCTGACGCGGTCGGCTTGGATCACGGGGATGGGCGTGGCGGTCAAGGCGGCCACGATCCTGCCGGGCAATCCGGCGAAGGGGATCGCGGCGGTGAACGGGGCGGTGAACCTTTTCTCCGATGAGACCGGGCTACTTGAGGCGCTGGTCGATTTCACCACCGTCACCAAGTGGAAGACCGCGGGGGACAGTCTTCTGTCCGCCCGCCGCCTCGCCCGGAAGGATGCGCGCGAGATCCTGATTGTCGGGGCGGGTGCGGTGGCCCGTTCGATGGTCGAGGCCTATTCGGCCGGTTTCCCCGGCGCGCGCTTCACTGTCTGGGCGCGGAACCCAGAGGCCGCGCGCGCCTTCGCCGACGCCACGGGGGCGACGCCCGCGCCGGACCTTCAGGCGGCGGTGGGTAGGGCCGACATCATCGCGACGACGACAATGGCGACCGAGCCGGTGGTCCTTGGCAAATGGCTGCGCCCCGGCACGCATCTCGACCTCATTGGCGCTTACCGGCCGGACATGCACGAGGTGGATACCAAGGCGGTCACTCGTGCCCGCATCTTCTGCGACAGCCGAAAGACGGCCGTCCACGATATCGGCGATCTGGCCACGCCCCTTGCGGCCGGGGCGATCACCGAAGATGACGTCATCGCGGATTTTTACGACATCGCCGCCGGTCTCTATACCCGCCAGTCGGATGACGAGATCACGCTGGCCGAGAACGGCGGCGGCGCGCATCTCGACCTGATGACCGCGCGCTACATCCTCGGGGTCGCGCGCGGCTGATCAGGCGGGCAGCGCCCCGAGCGGGCGTTCGCGGATCGGCAGGTGCACGATGGCCGAGAAGGCTCCGACGCCGACGCCGATCCACCAGACGGCGGTATAGCTGCCGTAGATGTCGTACATCCGCCCGCCCAGCCAGACACCAAGGAAGCCGCCGATCTGGTGGCTGAGAAAGACGATGCCGTAGAGCGTGCCCATGTAGCGCAGCCCGTAGATATGGGCGACGAGGCCGGAGGTCAGGGGCACAGTAGCGAGCCAGAGCGCGCCCATCAGGAGCGAGAAGGTCAAGACCGAGGCCGGCGTGATCGGCAGCATGATGAAGGCCGCGGCAACGATGGTGCGCGCCAGATAGATCGCGGCCAGCAGGTATTTCTTCGTGTAGCGCTTGCCGAGCCAGCCCGCCGTGATCGTCCCGGCGATGTTGGCAAGGCCGATGAACGAGATCGCGATCGCGCCAAGGGCCGAGGTCGTCGTGATGCCAAGCCCCGCGAGCATCCCGTTCGGGGCGATGGCGCCGCACATCTCGGTCACCATGGCCGGGAAATGCGCGGTGATGAAGGCGAGCTGATAGCCGCAGGAGAAGAAGCCGAGGAAGATGAGGACGTAGGACGGATCGCGGAAGGCCTTCATCAGGACCTCGCCCATCGATTCTTCAAGCTCCGCCCGGCTCGCCCGCTCCGGCGCCCGCATCATCGGCAGCGCGAATAGCGAGGCGAGGATGACGGCGGCGAAGATCAGGAAGACCGTCTGCCAAGGGAAATGGCTGAGGAGAAGTTCGGCGACCGGTGCGCCGAAGACCTGACCTGCGGACCCTGCCGCCGTGGCGATACCAAGGGCGATAGAGCGGTTCTCGGCGCTCGCCGCGCGGCCGACAACGGCGAGGATGACGCCAAATCCGGTGCCGGCGATGCCGAAGCCGACAAGGATTTCCAGAAGTTGGTGCTGCGCCGGGGTGACGGCGAAGGACGACAGGACGAGGCCGGCGGAATAGAAAAGCGCGCCGAGGACGATGGCCTTGCGGTCGCCGAACTTCTCCGCGAAGGCGCCGAAGATCGGCTGTCCAATGCCCCAAGCGAGGTTCTGGATGGCGATGGCGAGAGAAAACTCGGCGCGCGGCCAGCCGAACTCCGATGCGATCGGGATCTGGAAGACGCCAAAGCTCGCCCGGATCGAAAAGCCGATCATGATGACAATGCAGCCGGCGATGAGGACCGGCGTGAAAAGCCGCGCGCGTTCGGACATTGGGGTCTCCTGTTCGGGGGCCGACACTGCGCCTGCGGGCGGGGGGCGTCAAATCGAGTTTTGTGATGGGCACAAGTTTCGCGCCGCCCCGCGCGCCGGGACTTTCCAGAACCTTGCCCGCAGGTTATCGGTGCCTCATGGCCGGGACGCTGACCGAAATCTACGACCAGAGGAGCCACGACGGCTCGCTCCGCCAGGATGCCGCGCAGCGTGCCGTCCTGCCGGAGCTGGAGCGTATCCGGCTGGCGCTGGAGGCGGCGCAGCCGAAGAAGAAGGGCCTTCTCGGCGGGCTTTTCGGGGCAAAACCGGCCGAGGGGGTGCGCGGGCTTTATCTCTGGGGCGGGGTCGGGCGCGGCAAGTCGATGCTGATGGACCTTTTTCACGACAGCGTCGCCATCGAGGCCAAGCGGCGCGTCCATTTCCACGCCTTCATGCAGGAGGTCCAGTCGGCCCTGCATGCCGCGCGCAAGACCGGCGTCGAGGATGCGCTGAAGCCTGTCGCGGAAGACATCGCGGGCAAGCTGCGGCTTCTCAGTTTCGATGAGATGCAGATCACCGACATTGCCGATGCGATGATCGTCGGGCGCCTGTTCCAGATGCTCTTCGACCGCGGGGTGACCGTCGTCACCACGTCGAACCGGGTGCCGGACGACCTCTACAAGGACGGGCTGAACCGGCCGCTCTTCCTGCCGTTCATCCAGCTTCTGAAGGACCGCATGGATGTGCGGGCCCTCGAAAGCGAGACGGATTATCGCCAGCACCGGCTGGCGGGCGCGCAGGTCTATTTCTCGCCCGCCGGGGTCGCGGCGAAAGCGGCGATCGACCGGATCTGGCTGGAACTGACCGGGGGCGGGGCGGATGCCGAGCTGAAGCTGTCGGTCAAGGGGCGCGAGGTGGTGCTGCCCGAGTATCACGCCGGCGTCGCGCGCGCCTCGTTCTGGACGCTTTGCGGGCGGCCGCTTGGCCCCGCCGATTATCTTGCCATCGCCGGGGCGGTGCGTGTGCTGATCCTTGACGAGATCCCGCACCTGTCGTCCGAGAACTACAACGAGGCGAAGCGCTTCGTGACCCTGATCGACGCGCTTTACGAGGGCAAGGTGCGGCTGATCTGCTCGGCGGCGGATGAGCCCGAGCGGCTTTATGTGGAGGGCGAGGGCACGTTCGAGTTCGAGCGCACCGCAAGCCGCCTGCGCGAGATGCAGGGCGCGGACTGGGGCCGCATCACCGGCGACTGAGCGGCCGCTATTGTCGCCCCGGGATGCGCGGTCTACATCTTTGCCATGCGACGTTTCATTCCGTTCCTGAAATCCCCGCTGCGTGTCTCGGTGATCCGCCTGCAGGGTGCCATCTCGGCGGGCGGGCGCGTCGGCGCCGGGCTGAACGACGCGGCGCTCGCGCCGGTCATCGAACGCGCCTTCGCCAAGGGCAAGCCGGTGGCTGTGGCGCTCGTCATCAACTCGCCTGGCGGATCGCCCGTCCAGTCGGCGCTGATCGCCGCGCGCATACGCCGGCTTTCGGAAGACACGAAGATCCCCGTCCATGCCTTCGTCGAAGATGTCGCGGCGTCGGGCGGCTACTGGCTTGCGACCGCGGCGGACGAGATCTTCGTCGACGCAAGCTCGGTTGTCGGGTCCATCGGGGTCATCTCATCCGGCTTCGGTTTTCCCGAACTCATGCAGCGTGTCGGGGTCGAGCGGCGCGTGCACACGGCCGGAAAGTCGAAAAGCTTTCTCGATCCGTTCCGCCCCGAGAAGCCCGAGGATGTCGCGCGGCTGCACGCGATCCTCGAACCCGTGCACGCCGCCTTCAAGGCGCAGGTCACCGCGCGGCGCGGCACGCGGCTGGCACCGGGCGACCTTTTCACCGGCGATGTCTGGGTCGGTGCGGCGGCGGTCGAACGGGGGCTTGCCGACGGTCTCGCGCATATGGTGCCGAAGCTGAAGGCGCTTTACGGCGACAAGGTGCGGCTTGTGCCCTTCGGCGTGAAGAAGCCGCTTTTGCAGCGCTTCGGCGCGCGCGTCCTGGGTGAGGCGCTGGACGCTGTCGAGGAACGCGCGCTCTGGGCGCGCTACGGGCTCTGACATGGTCAAGGGGTTCACGTTCCTGCTGATCTTCCTTCTCGTGCTCGGGGTCTTCGGGCGGCTGCGCTATCCCGGCGCTGCGCCAAGACGGCTCGGCGCGGCGCGCTGCAAGGCCTGCGGCCGGCCGATGATCGGCAAGGGCCCCTGCGCCTGCGGAGGCAAGGCATGAGCGGGCGGGCGCTTGTCACCGGCGCGGCGCGGCGGCTCGGGCGCGCGATGGCGCTGCATCTTGCCGCGCGCGGACATGACGTCGCGATTCACTATGCCAGCTCGGCAGCAGAGGCCGAGGAGACCGCGAGCGAGGCGCGGGCGCTTGGCGTCCGCGCCGTGGCGCTGAAGGCCGACCTTCTGGTGGAGGCCGAGACGCGGAGCCTTGTCGCGCGCGCCGCCGAGGTGCTCGGCGGCTCGCTCGATCTTCTTGTCAACAATGCCTCGCTTTTCGAATACGACAACATTCGCAGCGCCACGCGCGACAGCTGGGACAGGAACATCGAATCCAACCTGCGTGCCCCTGTCGCCTTGACGCAGGACTTCGCGGCGCAGGCGCCCAAGGCTGTGCGCGATGACGCGGGCGAGGTGATGGCGCGGGCGCTGGTCGTCAACATGCTGGACCAGCGGGTCCGCAAGCTGACGCCCGAATTCATGTCCTACACCATCGCGAAGATGGGCCTCTGGGCCTTCACCCAGACGGCCGCACGGGCGCTTGGCCCTGATGTGCGGGTGAACGCGATCGGCCCCGGCACCACGCTGAGGGCCGAAAAGCAGACCGTCGCGCAGTTCCAGGGCCAGCGTGCCGCGTCGATCCTGCAGCGTGGTGCGAACCCCTCGGACATCTGCGCGGCGCTGGGATATTTCCTCGATGCGCCGGCCGTAACGGGGCAGCTTCTCTGCGTCGACGGGGGGCAGCATCTGGGGTGGAAGACCCCCGATATTTTGGGTGTGGACTAGCGAAAAACTGCCATCCGGTTGATCTGCCGGTCTTGACTTGTCCACCTGTAACGATCGCGTGACAGAAGGATGACGATTCTCTCAATGCTTTCAGGGATTTGCATAGGTCATGAAAAAATATTATTGAATTACAAGGACTTGTGTAAGTGCCTGTTTTTTAGGCGGTTCGAAGAAGGCAGCCGAAAACAAGGAAAATTTCCGCCTCCCCAATTCTTTTCGACAGAGTTATCCACAATTTCCGTGGACGGAATTTCACTTGAACTCGCCGACCGGCGGGGGCAGCGAAAGGGTGGGAATCGGGGACACGGCAGGGCACATGCAGGATGACGGCGGCGAGAGCGGGAAGGTGACGCTGGGGCAGCTTTCAGGGCATGCCCTGATCCAGTCCTATCTGCGCAACCTCAGCGCGCAGCCGGGCGTCTACCGGATGCTCGATGCCGAAGGGCGCGTCCTCTACGTGGGAAAGGCGCGGAACCTCAAGGCGCGGGTGTCGAACTATGCGCGCCCCTCGGGTCATTCCGCACGGATCGCCCGGATGATCCACGCGACGCATTCGATGATGTTCCTGACGACCCGGACGGAAACCGAGGCGCTGCTTCTGGAACAGAACCTCATCAAACAGCTGAAACCCTATTTCAACGTGCTGCTGCGCGACGACAAGTCGTTCCCGAATATCCTCGTGTCGAAGGAACATGGCTTTCCGCAGATCAAGAAGCACCGGGGGGCAAAGAAGGAGAAGGGAAACTACTACGGCCCCTTCGCCAGTGCCGGCGCCGTGAACCGGACGCTGAACCAGCTCCAGAAGGTCTTTCTGCTCCGGAACTGCTCGGACGCGATGTTCCAGAGCCGGACGCGTCCCTGTCTCCTCTATCAGATCAAGCGGTGCTCTGCGCCTTGCGTCGGTTATGTCGATGAGGCGGCCTATGGCGCGCTGGTATCCGATGCCGAACGCTTCCTTCAGGGCAAGTCGACCCAGGTGCAGGCGACGCTGGCCGCGGAGATGGCCGCGGCGTCCGACGCGATGGAATTCGAACGGGCGGCGGCTCTACGCGACCGGATCAAAGCGCTGACCCAGGTGCAGTCGGTTCAGGGGATCAACCCGCGCGGCGTGGCCGAGGCGGATGTCGTCGCGCTGCACATGGAGGGCGGGCAGGCCTGCGTGCAGGTCTTCTTCATCCGCGCCAATCAAAGCTGGGGCAACCGCGACTTCTACCCGAAGACCGGCGCAGGGGCCGAGGCGCCGGAAGTGCTGGAGGCCTTCCTCGGCCAGTTTTACGAAGGCAAGGAGCCGCCGCGCCTGATCCTTCTGTCGCATCCGATCGAGGACGCGGACCTGATGACCGAGCTTCTGTCGGACCGCGCCGGCCGGAAGGTCGAGATCGCGGTGCCGCAGCGGGGCGAGAAGGCCGAGTTGGTGGAGAACGCCGCCCGCAACGCCCGCGAAAGTCTTGGCAGGAAGATGAGCGAAAGCGCGGCGCAGTCGAAGCTCTTGGACGGGCTCGCCGAGGCCTTCGACCTCGACGGTCCGCCGCGGCGGATCGAGGTTTACGACAACTCCCACATCATGGGGACGAATGCCGTCGGCGGGATGGTGGTCGCGGGGCCGGAGGGTTTCGTGAAAAGCCAGTACCGCAAGTTCAACATCAAGGGCACGGAACTGACCCCCGGCGACGACTTCGGCATGATGAAGGAGGTTCTGACGCGCCGGTTCCAGCGCCTTCTGAAAGAGGATCCGGACCGGGAGACCGAGGCCTGGCCCGATCTTCTTTTGATCGACGGCGGCGCGGGGCAGGTCTCGGCGGTACAGGAAATCATGGAGGAGCTGGGCGTCGAAGATATCGCGATGATCGGCGTCGCCAAGGGGGTCGACCGGGATGCCGGGAAAGAGGAATTCCACCGCCCCGGCAAGCCCCCCTTCGCGTTGCCGCACAATGCACCCGTTCTCTATTTCGTGCAGCGCCTGCGCGACGAGGCGCACCGCTGGGCCATCGGCGCGCACCGGGCCAAGCGCGCCAAGGCCGTCGGGGCAACGCCCCTCGACGAGGTGCCGGGTGTCGGCGCGGCGCGCAAACGCGCGCTCCTCCAGCATTTCGGTTCGGCCAAGGCCGTGGCGCGGGCGGGGCTTGAGGATCTGAAGGCGGTCGACGGCATTTCCGCCGCGATGGCGCAGACGGTCTACGATTTCTTCCACGCCAAGGAATGATCGCGGGCAGGGCGACCACGATCTGCCCCGCCGCCCCCCTCTTCCCCCTTCCCGATCCATCCGTTACTCATTCGCCATGACCTGGACGATCCCGAATATCCTGACGGTCCTGCGCCTGCTCGCCGCGCCCGGCGTGGCGGTGATGTTTCTCTATTTCCACCGGCCCTGGGCCGACTGGTTCGCGCTGGCGCTTTTCGTCTCGGCGGCGATTACCGACTATTTCGACGGCTACCTCGCGCGGCTCTGGAAGCAGGAATCGAAGTTCGGCGCGATGCTGGACCCGATCGCCGACAAGGCTATGGTGGTGATCGCGATCATGGTGCTGACCGGCTATTCGGGCATGAACCCCTGGCTGATCCTGCCTGCGACCGTGATCCTATTCCGCGAGGTCTTCGTGTCGGGCCTCAGGGAGTTCCTGGGCGCCAGGGCGGGTACGCTGAAGGTGACGAAACTGGCCAAGTGGAAGACGACGGCGCAGATGGTGGCCATCGCGGTGCTGTTCCTCGGCACGGGGCTTGAGCATCTCGAGGGCATCGCGCGGCGCGGGCTCACGGCGGAACAATATGCCGAACTGGTGACGGCGGGACTTGCCGATCCGATCCGGTCCTGCGGCGTGCGGGGCTGTTCGTCCTATGCGACGATGGTCGGCCTGACCTTGATCTGGGTTGCCGCTATCCTCACCTTCCTGACCGGCTGGGACTATTTCCGCAAGGCGCTGCCGTTCCTGAGGGACGAGACGTGATCGACATTCTCTATTTCGCCTGGGTGCGCGAGCGCGTGGGGCTGCCGCGCGAGCGGGTCGAGACCTCGGCCGCTACGGTCGCCGATCTGGTCGAGGAGCTGAAGGCACGGGAAGAGCGGTACGAGGCCGCCTTTGCGGACCTCCGGGCGCTTCGGGTGGCGCTTGATCAGGAGCTGTCGGAGTTCACCGCGCCGCTGGCCGGTGTACGCGAGGTGGCGTTCTTCCCGCCGATGACGGGCGGCTAGGCCATGCGGGTGCGCGTCCAGGCCGAGCCCTTCGACCACGGCGCCGAATGCGCACGCTTCGGGCAGGGCGGGCGTGACGTCGGGGCGGTCGTGACCTTCCTTGGCGTGGTGCGTGACGACAGCGGCGCCATGGAGCGGATGGAGATCGAGCACTATCCCGGCATGACCGAGAGGGCGATTTCTGGGATCGTTGCCGAGGCGATGGCGCGCTGGTCGCTGGCCGACGCGCTGGTGATCCACCGGCATGGCGCGCTGAAGCCGGGTGAGTCGATCATGATGGTCGCCACGGCCGCCCGCCATCGCGTGGCGGCGTTCGAGGCGGCGGAGTTCCTCATGGACTACCTCAAGTCCCGCGCGCCCTTCTGGAAGAAGGAGGTCGGGGCGGGCGGTGCCGACTGGGTCGCTGCGAAGGACGAGGACGAGGGCGCGCTGGTTCGCTGGTCGGATCCTCTATTGAAGTCTAATGATGTATAGCTTTTGAAGCTATATTTTCGTATACATCCATAGAGACCGCATTCGCCGCCGAGGCCGCATGGACCCCTATCGCAATCCTTTCGCGCCTGGCGCGGGAAGCCGGCCGCCGGAAATGGCCGGGCGGGCGGAGATCCTGGAGCAGGCGCGGATCGCCTGCGGCAGGGCGGTGCGGGGCCGCAGCGCGCGCTCGATGCTGCTTCTGGGGCTGAGGGGCACCGGCAAGACCGTCCTTCTGAACGAGATCGCGAAGATCGCCGAGGACGAGGGCCTTCTGGTCTCGAAGGTCGAGGCGCCCGAGGGCGAAAGCCTCGCCCGGCTCCTCCTGCCAGAGATGCGCAAGGTCATGCGCTCGCTCTCGACCGTATCGGCCGCAAGGCAGATCGCCGAGCGCGGGCTCCGCGCGCTGCGCGGTTTCGCCTCGATCTTCAAGATCGAGATCGCCGGGGTCGGGGTGGAGGTCGAGCCCGAGCCGGGGCTCGCCGACAGCGGGGACCTCAAATACGATCTGCCCGACCTTTTCGGCGTCATCGGGCGGGCGGCGAAGGCGGCCGAGAAGGGATGGATCCTGCTGATCGACGAGGTCCAGTATCTCAAGGAACCCGACCTCTCGGCGCTGATCGTCGCGGTTCACCGGATGGCGCAGGACGGGCTGCCGATCCTCTTGGTCGGGGCCGGGCTGCCGCAGGTTGCGCGCCTTGCCGGCGAGGCCAAGTCCTATGCGGAGCGCCTGTTCCTCTATCCCGGTGTCGCCGCGCTCGACCCCGAGGCGGCCGCCCTTGCGGTCGAAAAACCGCTCGAGGACGATGGCGCATCGATCGCGCCGGATGCCCTTGCTGCCATCGTCGCGCGCACGCATGGCTATCCGTTCTTCCTGCAGGAATGGGCCTCGGCCGCGTGGAATATCGCCGAAGGACCGGCGATCACCCTCATGGATGTCGAAGCCTCCTATGCCGAAACCCTCGCGGCCCTCGACGAGGGGTTCTTCCGGGTGCGCCTCGACCGGCTGACGAGGGCCGAGATCGAGTTCGTGAAGGCGATGTCGGACCTCGGTGACGGGCCCTATGCCATGGCGGATGTCGCAAGGGCGATGGGGCGCAGCGCGCAGTCGCTTGGGCCCACGCGGGCGAATGTCATCGCGAAGGGCATGATCTATAGCACCGATCACGGCTATCTGGATTTCACCGTGCCGCTCTTTGCCGACTTCATGCGCCGGCAGGCCTAGCATCCGACACCGAAGGCGGCGTCAGCCCTTGCTCATCCGCTCGATATAGTCGCGCAGCTCCTCGGCCTCGTGCCGGGCGTCGCGCAGGCCGTCCATCGCCGCCCGCAGTTCCGCGTTGGACTGATTGAGCTGGTTCGTCAGCTCGGCCTCGCGGTTCTCCATGAAGGCGATCGCCGCGTCGCGGGTTTCCTCGGCCTCGTGCAGGTCACGGGCCATCTTCTCAAGCTCGCCCATCTCGGTCTGGGTGACGCGGCTCAGGCGGTGCATCAGCCAGCAGACGAACCAGCCGAGGCCGAAGGCGACAAAGAGGATGATCGCCGTGGCGATGATGAATTCGGTTCTGTTCATGGCCTCGATTTGCCGCCTTCGGTGATGCCGGTCAAGTGCGGCGCCGCGATCAGTTTCCGCCGGCCCGCGCGGGGCGCAGCTTGGGATGCAGGGTCTTGTCGTCCGGGGTCTGGATGGCGACCGATGCCTCTGCCGCGCCCTCCTCGGTGGTCGTCGCCGCGGTCTCGGCGCGTAGCAGGCGGAACTCGATGCGGCGGTTGGTCTCGCGCCCGGCTTCGGTGCCATTGTCGCCGATCGGCACGGTCTCGCCATATCCGACCGCCGTCAGATGGCCGGTCAGGACGCGGCGGTCCATCAGCGCGGTGACGACCGCCTGGGCGCGGTCGCCGCTCAGCTGCAGGTTCATCTCCTCGCGGCCCTGGCTGTCGGTGTGGCCGCCCACCTCCATCGGGAAATCGGAACACTGCTTCATCCGCTCGGCAATCTTGTCGAGCGTGCCCTTGGCATCGGGCGTGATCTGGGCCGAGCCCGGCTCGAAGTTGATCTTGTGCGCGGCGAGGATCGCGTTGATCTCGGCGACACATTCCTCGTCCGTCGGCAGGCCGAGCAAGGGGTCGAGCTTTTCGTCGTAGCGGATCGAGAGTTCGTAGTTCGCGCTTTCGCCGAGCTTGCCGGACAGAAGCCGGGCGACCGCGTCGCTGGCACCGGACGAGCCGGTGACTCCGTCGATGCGGATCACCTCGGGGCGCACTTGCACGTGACCGCTGGACAGCTCGCCCAGCGCCTCGATCGCGGCCATCACCCGCACCGGCCAGCCGGACGGCATGTCGGGCGCAAGCCGCGTGGCAGTGTGGACCGAGGTCGTGCCGAAGCGCGCGCGGGCAAGGCTTTCCACGGCATCCCGGGACCGCTCGTCGCCGAGACGGCCGCGCAGGTCGACCCGCCCGTCCGCGTTCAGCGTCGCGGTGAATTCCGGCACGACAGGGGCGCCCGCCACTTCCGCCTGTTTCGGCGTCAGCACGGCGTGCAGCGAAAAGACCTCGGGCAGGTTCGATTCCAGCTCGCCCACGACTCGGTCGAAATCGTCCTGGCTGACGCTGTCGGCGGCGATGAGCGAGATATCCGCGTCCGAGAATGTGACCGAGCCGGCGCCGAGATCCTTCATCGCGCCCAGCGCCATGGTGACGGCATCCGCCCATGCGGGCGTCGGCACGCCAAGGCCGATCGTACAGGCGTTCTTGCGGGTCGCCCCGGCCTCGGTCGCGGCGGCAAGGATACGGTCGCGAGCCGCCTCGCTGTCGGCCGAGCAGGCATCGAAGCGCGCGCCCGAGGCGTCGATCAGGAAGCGCAGCGTGAAGGGCGTGATGACCGGACGCGGCGCCGAAATGTCGAGCGCGAGGCGCAGGCCCTTCGGCGCCTTGCGCGTCAGGTCAGATTCGAGCTTGGCCTTTTCGGCGGCGCTGTCCGAGATGGCCGTTACGGCGATCCGGTCCGCGAGGATCGAGATCTTCGAACGCGGCAGCGAGCCGAGCGCCTTGACCCCGAAGTCCACCGCATCCTCCCACCCGGCGGGAACCGGATGGTTGGCGGTTTCCAGCATGTCGGTGATCTGACCCTCGCCGACAAGACCCTGAAGATCCTCGATCAGCGCGTCGTGGCCCGGCCCCGCCGGAACAAGGCCGATAAGCGAGATGCCGTCGCCGTTGCGCAGGATCTCGATGGTGAAATCCGGTGCCTTCAGGGCTGCGGCATCGGCCACGTCCATCGCGTCGATGACACGGTCCGAATCGACAATGGTACCGGCGATGGTCAGCGCGCGGAAACGCTCGGCCTCGGACGGGGCGGTGCCGGTCAGCGTCACCTGCAGCCCGTCGGTCGTCACCCCTGCCCAGTCCTCGCCCTCGGCCGCAAGCGCGGCGGCAACGCCTTCGGACGAGCGGCTTTCCATGACCGAGGCCGCCCAGATCGCGGCCAGAAGGCTGAATCCCCCGGCAACCAGGAAGGCAAGGGGGGCCAGCGCCTTGAGCGGGATCGCGTTCGAGGAAAGATCGGGAAGGATGAAGCGCATCTTCGGACGGTCACGCGAATCTTGGAACCCGACTTCCTTAAGCGGGCCGGGAAGGCGGATCAATCAGAGGAAGGCCGCGGCGGCAAGAAACAGCGCAGCGAGAAGGCCGGCGTCGCGGTTCGTGCGGAAGATCCTGAGGCAGATCTCGGGACTGTCGATGTCGAGCCGGTTCATCTGCCACAGGAGATGCCAGCCGACGCCCCAGGGTGCGGCGAGCGCGACCGCCAGTTTCAACGGACCCGCGACCGGCAGAAGCGCGGTCAGGATCGCAAGCGTCATCAGCGCGACGGTCAGGACAAGGAAAAGGAACAGCCACTTGCCGGTGCTGTCGCCGAACAGGCGTGCGGTGGACTTCACGCCGATGAGGACGTCGTCCTCCTTGTCCTGATGGGCGTAGATCGTGTCGTAGAAGAGCGTCCAGGCGATGCCGGAGAGGTATAGAAGGAAGGCGGGCCAGCTGACCGTGCTGGCATGCGCGGCATAGGCCAGAAGCGCTCCCCAGTTGAAGGCAAGGCCGAGGAAGACCTGCGGCCACCAGGTGAAGCGCTTGGCGAAGGGATAGATCGCGACGAGGCCGAGCGAGGCGAGGCCGAGTGCAATGGTGAGCGTGCTGTAGCTGAGCAGCACGAGGCCTGCGAGCGCCATCTGGGCAAACATCCAGACCAGCGCCTGCCGCACGGTGACCTGCCCCGAAGGGATCGGGCGGGACCGCGTGCGTTCCACCGCCGCGTCGAAGTCGCGGTCGGTGATGTCGTTCCAGGTGCAGCCCGCACCGCGCATCAGCCAGGCGCCCGCTGCGCAGCCAAGCCAGATCCAGACGTCCCAGAGGCGCCAGCTATCCTCGGCGGCGGCCAGCGCGACACCCCACCAGCAGGGCAGGAGCAGCAGCCAGGTCCCGATCGGCCGGTCCGCGCGAGACAGGCGCAGGTAGGGACGCGTGATTTCGGGGGCCAGCCGGTCGACCCAGTTGCCGCCCACCGCGTCGGCGACGGTCCCGGCAGGCTCTGGCGTTTGACGGGTCGCGCTCATAAGCTTTGCCTCATGTCGGTGGCGAAGATCAGGCTCTGTGTAGACCAGCCCCTGGGGCCGGGGCAATCCGTGGCCCTGACCGAGGCGCAAGCGCACTACCTTTTCGGGGTGATGCGCGAGGGCGTCGGGGCGCGGGTCCTGCTTTTCAACGGGCAGGATGGCGAATGGCTGGCCGAGGTCGCCGAGGCCGGCAAGCGGAAAGGCATCCTGCACTGTCTGGCGCAGACGCGCGAGCAGGCGCGGCCGCCCGATCTGTGGCTCTTGTTCGCGCCCGTCAAGAAGGCGCGGACCGACATGATCGTCGAGAAGGCGGTCGAGCTTGGCGTCGCGCGTCTGCTTCCCGTGCTGACCGAATTCACCAATGCCGAACGGCTGCGCCGCGACAAGGCCGAGGCGCATGTGCGTGAAGCCGCCGAGCAGTGCGGCGGGCTGATATTGCCCGAGGTCGCGGACGCCGCGCCGCTGTCGCGCGTGCTGGCCGGCTGGGAACCGGCACGGCGCATCCTTTGGGCTGACGAGGCGCGCTCCGGCCCCGGCCTCGCCAAAACGCTGGCGGCGGCGGGCGGCGGTCCCTGGGCGGTGCTGATCGGCCCCGAGGGCGGCTTTTCCGAGGTCGAGCGCACGCGCTTGCGCGCGCTTCCCTTCGTGGTGCCGGTGTCGCTCGGACCGCGCATCCTGCGGGCCGAGACGGCCGCCATCGCGGCACTCGCCGTCTGGCAGGCGCATCTCGGCGACTGGGGGTCCGCATGATCCGGCCCGAGCTGCGCGTGCGCCTTCACCGCTGGCGCGAGGTCATCGCCGCCGGCATGGCGCTTGCCTTCGGACTTTGGGTTGCCGCGCAGGGCGGGCTTGTCCTGACGCCGCTCGGCCTCGCGCTCGCCGCGCTGGCCCTTGGCTGGGGCGTCGTCGCGCTGCGCCGCCTGCGGTTCCAGCTGGCGGTCGGTGCGCCGGGGATCGTCGAGGTGGACGAGGGGCAGGTCGGCTATTTCGGGCCGAGCTTCGGAGGCTTCGTCTCGCTCTCCGACCTTGCCGAGCTGCGGCTGACTGAGTTTCACGGAAAACGGCAGTGGCGCCTTCGGACGCTGGACGGGCAGGTCCTTTCGGTTCCGATCGACGCGGCCGGGGCGGAGCGGCTTTTCGACGCTTTCGCGAGCCTGCCGGGGATCGACATGGCGGCGCTGACCGCCGCGCTTGGCCATGGGCAGGCGACGCTGCCGCTCTGGACCCGGCCGCGGGCGGCGCTGGCGCGCGGCTGAACGATCACGAATTGTCATGGGGCGAGGGCCCGTATCCGGGCCACCGAGGCTTGACTCGGGTCGGGGCCACCGTCACCTCTAACCTCCTCTGAGCGCATGACCGACCGAGGCAAGACATGTCCATTCCCCAGCAGGGCGGCGGCCCGATCGAAAGTTTCGACGACCTCGCGAACTACCTCGCCTCGGGGTGCAAGCCGAAGGACGCCTGGCGGATCGGGACCGAGCACGAGAAGTTCGGCTACTGCAAGGACACGCTGAAGCCGCTGCCCTATGACGGCCCCCGCTCGATCAAGGCGATGCTGGAGGGTTTGGCGCAGGACTATGGCTGGTCGCCGGTCCATGAGGGGGGCAACATCATCGGCCTGTCCTGGCCGGACGGCGCGAACGTAAGCCTCGAGCCGGGCGGGCAGCTGGAGCTGTCCGGTGCGGCGCTGGAGACGATCCACCAGACCTGCGACGAGGTGAACGAGCATCTGCGCGAGGTGCAGAACGTCGCCGACCGGATCGGCGCGCGCTTCATCGGCCTTGGAGCGGCGCCGATCTGGCGCCAGGACGAGATGCCGATGATGCCGAAGGGGCGGTATCGGCTGATGACGGACTACATGGACCGCGTCGGGACCATGGGCAAGACGATGATGTACCGCACCTGCACGGTGCAGGTGAACCTCGACTTCGCGTCCGAGGCGGACATGGTGCAGAAGTTCCGGGTGGCGCTGGCGCTCCAGCCCATCGCGACCGCTCTTTTCGCCAATTCGCCGTTCCTCGATGGCAAGCCGAACGGCCGCAAAAGCTGGCGCAGCCATATCTGGCAGAACCTCGATCCTGCGCGCACCGGGATGTTGCCCTTCGTCTTCGAGGATGGCATGGGATTCGAGCGCTATGTGGATTACGCGCTCGATGTGCATATGTATTTCGTCTACCGGGACGGCAAGTACATCAACGCGCTCGGCCAGTCGTTCCGCGACTTCCTGAAGGGCGAGTTGCCCGCGCTGCCGGGCGAGAAGCCGACGCTCAGCGACTGGGCCGATCACCTGACGACGATCTTCCCCGAGGCGCGGATCAAGAAATACATGGAGATGCGCGGCGCAGATGGCGGGCCGTGGCGGCGGCTTTGTGCGCTGCCGGCGCTATGGGTCGGGCTCCTCTACGATCAGGGGGCGCTCGATGCCGCTTGGGACCTCGCCAAGGCATGGGATGCCGAGACCCGCGACGGACTGCGGGCGGCGGCTTCGCTACACGGGCTTCAGGGCGAGGCGAACGGGGTCAAGCTCCACGATATCGCGCGCGAGGCGGTGGCAATCTCTCAGGCGGGTCTGAAGGCCCGGGCGCGGCCCGGCGCGGGTGGCCTCGTGCCGGACGAGACGCATTTCCTCAATGCGCTGCAGGACAGCGTCGAGACGGGCAAGGTGCCGGCCGACGAGCTTCTCGAGAAATATCACGGCGAATGGGCCGGAGACCTGACCCGCATCTACGCCGACTACAGCTACTAAAGCCTAACGCCGGGGCACGCGCGGCACCGAGCTTTCGGCGGATTCTCCCCAGCCCCCGCTCCGATCGAGGGGGTCCGGGCCGAAGCGGTTCGTGCCGGACGTGCCCTCGGTGGCGAGGAACCAGATGAGCAGCAGCGGTCCGATCACCGGGATGATCTGGATCAGGACCCACCAGCCCGAGCGGTCGGTGTCGTGCAGGCGCCGCACCGTGACGGCGAGCGAGGGCAGGATCACGGCGAGCCAGCAGAGCGACGCGACCGGGCTTGGACGTCCCTCTCCCATCATCCAGCGGGCCGGGTTGCCGAAGCCGAGGTCGATGAAGTTAAGGACCGCCATCACGACGAGGTTGAACAGGACGAACCACCAGAATTCGGACCGGCGGGCGCGGCCTGTGAAGGTCGCGTACTTGGAAAAGCAGGTCAGGATGGCGGTACTGAAATCCATGACGGACTCCCCTTGCTTGCCCCGATCATGTGGGGACCCGCCGCGCAATGTAAAGCGGCGCGCCGCTACTTCTTCGCGCCGATCCTCGGTTCGGTCCCGGCCCTGATCCGCGCGATGTTCGGAAGGTGGCGCCAGTAGACCAGCGTCGCGAGCAAGACGATCAGGATCGTCATCTCGCCATGGCCGAGGAACCCGGCCCAGATCGCCGCCAGCGCCGCCGAGACGAGGGCCGAGAGCGAGGAGATGCGGCTGATGATCGCGGTGACGAGCCAGGTCGCGCAGGCGGCGAGGCCGACTGGGAAAGAAAGGGCGAGCAGCGTGCCGAGGAAGGTCGCGACACCCTTGCCGCCCTTGAAATTCAGCCAGACCGGGAAGAGGTGGCCGAGGAAGGCGGAGAGGCCCGCCATCTGTGCCGCGTCCTCACCGGCGACGGCACGGGCCAGAAGGACCGCCGCCGCGCCCTTGCCGCCGTCGAGGATCAGCGTGGCAAGCGCCGCCGGCTTGTTCCCGGTGCGCAGGACGTTTGTCGCGCCGATGTTGCCGGAGCCGATCTGGCGCAGGTCGCCAAGGCCCATCAGCTTGGTGACGACGACGCCGAAGGGGATGGAGCCGAGAAGGTAGCCGAGGATCGCCGTCAGGATGAGGATCGCGAAACCGCTGGTGAATTCGGGCATCTCACGCCTCTCCCGGGAACACGCGGGCGCCGCCGACGAATGTTGACAGCACCTTGCCTTGCATCTTCTGCCCGTCGAAGGGCGTGTTCTTCGATTTCGAGCGCAGCTTGAAGCGGTCGAGCACGAAGGGCGCGTCGGGGTCGAAGAGGACGAGGTCGGCGGGACTGCCTGCGGCCAGTCGCCCCTGCGGCAGGCCGAGGCGCTTGGCCGGGTTCAGCGCCATGGCCCGGAAGAGCTGCGGCAGGGTGAGGTGACCGGCGTGATAGAGGCGCATCGCCGCGGGCAGAAAGGTTTCCAGCGCGACGGCACCCGAGGCGGCATCCTCGAACGGCAGGCGCTTGCTCTCCTCGTCCTGCGGCGTGTGCATGGAGGAGATGATGTCGATGAGGCCCGAGGCAACCGCCTCCACCGCCGCGAGCCGATCGTCCTCGGACCGCAGCGGCGGCTTGACCTTGAAGAAG
>JAGRDU010000078.1 GCA_020446905.1 Paracoccaceae bacterium
GCTCGGCCGCCTCCATCTCGACCGCAAGCGTGCCGTGGCGTTTGAGCACCTCGGAGAGGTCGGGCCGCTCGTCGTAGAAGATGTCCGAGGAGTGGATGCCGCCGACATGAAACGGCGTGCCCTTGGCGCGCGCCGCGGCGACCGCCTTTTCCAAGAGCCCGTAATCCGCGCAGGGCGCAAAGTTCATCTCGCGGAAGACGCCCGCCGAGGGGGTCGATATCGTCGAGGAGGTCATCGCGAGAACGACATCGCGGATCTTCACATCCTCCTGCAGCGCCCCGGCGGAGCCGATGCGGATCAGCGTCCTGGCGCCGTAGTCGCGGATCAGCTCGTTCGCATAGATCGAGAGCGATGGCATCCCCATGCCCGAGCCGTGGATCGTGACCCTGTTCCCCTTCCATGTGCCGGTGAAGCCCAGCATCCCGCGCACCTGGTTGACGCAGACGGCGCCCTTGAGAAACGTCTCGGCCGCCCATTTCGCGCGATAGGGATCGCCCGGAAGAAGGACGGTCTCGGCGATCTCGCCGGGCTTCGCGCCGATATGTGTGGACATGATCTCTCCCTCGCTGGTCTGCCTGGACAGACTAGCGGGGGCGATGCCGGCGGCAAGGGGGGTCAGACGGCGGGGCTGTGGCCGGCCTTGGACAGGTCGTAGGCGTCGAAGGTTCGCGCGATCATGCGCGTCAGGGGGCGCGCTTCCTCGGGCACGAAAAGACCCTCGGGCCCGACGCGGACCATGTCACCGAACTCTTCCTTCGTCCGCGCGAACATCGCCTGAAGCTGCGCGGCGGTCGCGCCGAAGTGCTGCACCATCTCGTGGGCGTCGATGCGGAAGTCGCACATCACCGCCTCGATCATCCGCGCCCGCAGGATGTCCTCGCCGGCGAAGGCGTGGCCACGCGCGGTCGAGAACGTGCCGGCACGCACCGCCTTGGTGTGGTTCGAGGTGCCGGAGGCGTTCTGTGCATAGCCTTGCGGAAAGCGCGAGATCGCCGAGGCGCCAAGGCCGATCAGCGTCGGCGCGGTATCGTCGGTATAGCCTTGGAAATTGCGGCGCAGGCGCCCCGCGCGCGCCGCAATCGCGAGCCCGTCTGTCGACAGGGCGAAATGGTCGATGCCGATCTCGGCATAGCCGTCCGTAACGAACAGCTCGCGCGCCGTCTCGAAGAGCTTCAGCCGCTCTTCCGGGCGGGGCAGCGCGTCCGAGGGGATCATCACCTGCCGCCGCGCCATCCAGGGCACATGGGCATAGCCGTAAAGCGCGACCCGGTCGGGGCCGAGCGACAGAAGCTTCTGCACCGAATCCGCGATCCGGCGCGGCGACTGATCGGGCAGCCCGAAGAGGATATCGGCGTTCAGCGAGGCGATGCCGCGCGCGCGCAGCCCCTGCACGGCCGCTTGCGTGACCTCGAACGTCTGGTCGCGGCCGATCGTCTTCTGGATCTCGGGATCGAAGTCCTGCACCCCGATCGAGGCGCGGTTCATCCCGGCCGCCGCCAGCGCGTCGAGGCGCGCGTCATCAATCTCGTTCGGGTCGATCTCGACCGAGAATTCGGCATCCTCGCCAAGCGGCACCACGTCGAAGACCGCGCGCGCGAGGTCCGTCATCACCTCGGCAGGCATCATCGTCGGCGTGCCGCCGCCCCAGTGGAGGCGCGACAAGGTGACGCCGCGGGGCAGGGCGTCCTTCAATAGCGCAAGCTCGGCCTTCAGCACCTCGGCGTAGGCGCGGACCGGAGTGTCGGAGTTGGTGCCCTGGGTCCGGCAGGCACAGAACCAGCAGAGCCGACGACAAAACGGCACATGCATGTAGAGTGAAATCCGCGCGCCTTCGCCCACGGCTTCGATCCAGGCGCGGAAATTCTCCGGCCCGATGGTCGAATTGAACTGCGGAGCGGTCGGATAGCTTGTATAGCGCGGGACACGCGCGTCAAATAGTCCAAGCCGCGTGAGTTGCGATTCAGTTGCCATGACCCTAGCGTTATGGCTGGTACCGGTACCAATCCTTGACCCAGATCAAAACGAACGAATGAGCGTCCAGCAAGCCCCGATCCTCGCGCCGAACTGCGGAGCCTGCCCGATCCGGCATCGGGCGGTCTGCGCGCGTTGCGAGGCGGACGAGCTCGAGGCGCTGGACGCGATCAAGTATTACCGCAGCTTCGAGGCGGGCCAGACCCTTCTCTGGGCCGGCGACCGGATGGATTTCGTGGCCTCGGTCGTGACCGGCGTCGCGACGCTGACGCAGGTGATGGAGGACGGGCGGACACAGACGGTGGGGCTGCTGTTCCCTTCAGATTTCGTCGGCCGTCCGGGCCGCGACCGCGCGCCCTACAACGTTATCGCCACGACCGATGTCCTGATGTGCTGCTTCCGCAAGAAGCCCTTCGAGGACATGATGGGCCGCACCCCGCATATCGGCCAGCGGCTTCTCGAAATGACGCTGGACGAGCTTGATGCCGCCCGCGAATGGATGCTGCTTCTTGGCCGCAAGACCGCGCGCGAGAAGATCGCGAGCCTTCTTGCGATCGTCGCGCGCCGCGATGCGGGCCTGCATCTGCGTGCGCCGCAGGGCAAGCTCGTCTTCGACCTGCCGCTGACCCGCGAAGCGATGGCCGACTATCTCGGCCTCACGCTCGAGACCGTCAGCCGCCAGATCTCGGCGCTGAAGCGCGAGGGGATCATCGCACTCGAGGGCAAGCGGCACATCACGGTGCCCGATTTCGACCGCCTTCTGGAAGAGGCGGGCGACGATGCCGACGGCGGGTTCGTCGGCTGACCCGGCGACGCGCCGTGCGATTGCGGGCATTTCTGCAAGGCTCTGGTCCGGGGCGGCAGTCAGGCGAGGGGTCGATGCGCTGGCGCCGGATCTTGGCTCTTGTCCTCACCTTCGCTGCGATCGCACGGGTGGCCTTTGTCCGTGCCGCCGTACTCGACGGTCGGCTAGCCGGCGCGTACCAGAGAGCAGCCGCATAACCCCCAAGTTTTGCCCACTCCCAGCAAAATCTGCGTGTCGCAGAGCGAAAAAAGAGGGCAGGGCGGGGGAGGCCGCCCTGCCGGCGCAGATCTAGTGCGCCATGAGAACCGGAACGTCGGCCATTTCCAGCATGTTGCGGGTCGCGCCGCCAAGGATCGCCTCGCGGAAGCGCGAATGTCCGTAGGCGCCCATCACGATCAGATCGGCGCTGATGTCATGCGCGTGGCGCGTCAGCACCTCGGAGGTGCGGGGCATGGTCTTGGCAAGGACCGAGACCTCGGCATGAACCCCGTGCCGCGCCAGAAGCTGCGACAGCATCCCGCCGGGATCGGAGCGCTCGGGTCCATGCGCCGGCGGGTCGATGATCGTCACGTCCACCGCCTTCGCCGCCTTCAGGATCGGCAGCGCGGCCCGTGCCGCGCGCAGGGATTCGTCGCTCTGGTTCCAGGCAAGCACGACCCGGCTGCCGAATTCGGCGCCGCTGAACCCGTCCGGCAGGACGAGAACCGGCGCACCACCCTCGAAGAGCGCGGCCTCGAGGATCGCCTCGGCGGCGATGCCGCCGTCCTTGCCGTAGGGCTTGGCCAGCACCACGAGATCGGCAAACCGCGCCATCATCGCGACCGGCGCACCAAGCGCGCCGACCTGCGCCACGGCGCTGTCGACACCCCAGCGGATATCCTCGCGCCCGAGGCGATCGCGCACGACGGCCTCGGCCGCCGCAGCCTCCTGCTTGGCCTGGTTGTAGGCTTCCTGCGTCAGGATCGCAGTGGCGCCGGCGTAGTAATAGCCGGTCTGGGTGCGGTCGACGCCGATGCAGAGCACATCAAGATGCGCGTCCTCTCGCCGGGCGACGGCAATCGCCGCGTCGAGCTGCGCGGAGGCGCCCGCGGCGTCCGTAAGGATGGTCAGTATGGACTTGAAGGCCATGGGTGGCTCCCTTCGCAAAATGCGCCAGGACTCTACCCTAGTGTGCGCGCGATAGGCGCCGCATTGACACGGATCAAGACCCCTCTCACGGAATCTTGACGCAGATCAAAGCGATCGTTTGCCCCGGCCCGCACAACCCGGCCAGACTGTCGCCACCCGACGTTTTTCGAATCGGGGGGCGACGAATGACGAGGGGACGCTGAACATGTGGGATTACATCAAGCTTGCCGTGCTTGGCGTGATCGCGGTCTTTGCCGCGATTGCCGCCAACTACGCGCATGATATCGCATACATGGTGAACGCGCTGACGGTCATGCTGGCCGCGGCGATCACGTTCATCTGGGTGCTGCGGAGGACGGGCAACGGACGGCCCGCGACCGATCCGCACCCCGAACTGAGCTACAACGACGGCGTCGTGCGCGCCGGGGTGATCGCGACGACCTTCTGGGGCGTTGTCGGCTTCCTCGTAGGGGTGACGATCGCGTTCCAGCTCGCCTTCCCGCAGCTGAACCTCTCCGAGCTGATGCATGGCTACACGAACTTCGGCAAGCTGCGCCCGCTGCACACGTCGGCGGTGATTTTCGCCTTTGGCGGCAACGCGCTCCTGATGTCGTCGTTCTACGTCGTCCAGCGCACCTCGGCGGCCCGCCTCTGGGGCGGCAACCTCGCCTGGTTCGTTTTCTGGGGCTACCAGCTCGTCATCGTGCTGGCGGCGACCGGCTACATCCTCGGCGCGACGCAGTCGAAGGAATATGCCGAACCCGAATGGTACGTCGACTGGTGGCTGACCATCGTCTGGGTCGCCTATCTTGCCGTCTTCATGGGCACGATCATCAAGCGGAAAGAACCCCACATCTACGTGGCCAACTGGTTCTATCTGTCCTTCATCGTGACCGTTGCGATGCTGCACGTGGTCAACAACCTCGCGATCCCGGTCTCGGTCTTCGGCTCGAAATCGGTGCAGGTCTTCTCGGGCGTGCAGGACGCGATGACCCAGTGGTGGTACGGCCACAACGC
>JAGRDU010000079.1 GCA_020446905.1 Paracoccaceae bacterium
ACGGCAAAGCCCATGTCGGCGAAGATCGCGGTGACCTCCTCGGTCACCTGCGAGACGGGGTGGATCGTCCCCTGCCGCCGGGGCCGGCCGGGCAGCGTGACGTCCAGCCACTCGGCCTTCAGCCGCTCGTCGAGCGCGGCATCGCCAAGCGCCGCCTTCTTGGCCCGAAGCGCCGCATCGATCTCGTCCTTCAGCCGGTTCAGCGCCGCGCCGGCCACCTGCCGCTCTTCCGGCGGCATCTGGCCAAGCTCGCGCATCTTCAGGCTGATCTCGCCCTTCTTGCCAAGCGCCGCCACCCTCAGCTCCTCAAGCGTGGCCTCGTCGGCGGCCCCGGCCACGGCGCCGAGGTATTTCTGCAGAAGATCGTCCATGTCCAGCTCCGTCAGCCCTTGCGCCAGCGGTCGGAAAGACGCGTGGCATCGCGGGCGAAAATCAGGGGCACCATCAGGCGCGCGCGGTAAAAGCGGATACGGGCAAGCACGCCAAAAGCCAAGGCCTTGCCGCGGATGCCGCCGAGAATCCGCCGCGAGGAAAACACCCGCGGCGCCTGCGCGACGGGCGAGGCGACCATGGCCGCGGTCCGCAGCACCCAACGGAGCCGCCCCATCGGTTTGGCAAGGATCGTCTCGAAGTCATGCGCGGTGTGGCGGTCCCACTTGCGGGTCAGCTCGGCAAAGCTGGTGCGCGCCGGGTGGAAGGCGACCATCTCGGGCACCCAGGTGATGCGCACGCCCCTGGCAAAGGCGCGCTGGCCCCAGTCGCGGTCCTCGGCCACACCGATGCCGGCAAAGCCGCCTACCAGATCGAAAACCGGGCGCCGCATCGCAAGGTTGCCGGTGCCGGTGAAGTTCTGGCCCTTGATGTAATGCTCCATCCGATAGCCGAACTCGGCCTCGAAGGCCTCGATCCCGGTCGGATGCGCCTCATCGACATGCAGGATGCGCACGTCGCCGCCAAGCACCTGCACGGCAGGGTCCGCGAAGCGCGCCGCGATGGCGGCAAGCCAGCCCGGCCCGGCAACGCAATCCGCGTCGATGAAGGCGAGGATCGCGCCCCGCGACAGCGTCACGCCGTGGTTGCGCGCCGGCCCCGGCCCGGCCTTCTCCTCGCGCGTGAGCCGCACGCCGGGAAAGCGCGCGACGACCGCCTCGGGCATCTCGCGCGAGCCGTTGTCGACCACGATGATCTCGCCCGCCTGCGGCCCCGCCCCGGTCAGCGAGGCAAGGCACCGCGCCAGAAGCTCTGGCTGGTTGTAATGCGGGATGATGACGGAAATCTCCGCCGTGCCGCCGCCTGCCTCTGCCATGCCGACCATCCGTCCTGACCCTTGCCACTTCCTAAGCCATACACCCCGAAAAGCAAAACCCCGCGACGCCGTCCGGCGCGCGCGGGGTTTCGACTGTCCCTCGGGTTCGAGGTATTACGCCAGCGCGGCCTTCGCCTTTTCGACGATGGCACCAAACGCGGCCGGCTCATGCACGGCGAGGTCGGCGAGAACCTTGCGGTCCACCTCGATCCCGGCTTTGGAGAGGGCGTTGACGAAGCGCGAATAGGTCATCTCGGCATCGACGAGACGGACAGCGGCGTTGATCCGCTGGATCCACAGAGCGCGGAAGTTCCGCTTGCGCGCCTTGCGGTCGCGCGTGGCGTATTGCATCGCCTTGTCGACGGCCTGCGTGGCGGTGCGAAAGTTGGTCGAACGCGCGGCGTAGTAGCCTTTCGCCTTCTTGATGACCTTGCGGTGACGGGCGTGGGTGACGACGCCGGACTTGACGCGGGACATGTCTCTGGCTCCTCAGCGGTTGTAGGGCATGTATTTCTTGACGATCTTGGCATCCGCATCGGACAGCACCATGGTGCCGGTCGCCTTGCGGATGAAGTCCGTCGAGCGCTTGATCATGCCGTGCCGCTTGCCCGCGACACCCGCCTTGACGCGGCCCGAGGCCGTCATCTTGAACCGCTTCTTCGCGGCCGATTTGGTCTTCATCTTGGGCATTTTCATCTCCTGGTCAGACGTGAACGCGCGACTCGGCAATGCCACTTGGCCGGCCCCGCGGGGAATTCGAGTGGCGGCGTATAGACCGCAGGGGCGGATTTGGCAAGGGGTGAGGCGGCCCGGACGGCGCACTGTGGGCGCTCGCCCGCCCCGAACGCCCGGAGCGCGCGTCGGAGGACCTCGCCGGCGGTACTGGCTGTGGGTTCCTCGTCGGAACGCCGTAGCTTTGGCGTAGGTTTCCTGTGGCTACGCTCGCTGGGGTAAGGATCGCGCTGAACCGGCACGACGCCTGGAGCTCTGGATGCCGCGCCATGAGCGTTGCAGAAGCGCCCTCGCCCTAGTTCAGCAAACGCCCCACGACAGACCCGATGACCTTCGGGATCTCGTCCGCGCGATACCCCTCGGGCTTCGTCGCGTAGGCGGCGAGCATCAGCGCGCTGCCGGTTACCGCGAGCGTCAGGGCGCCCTTCAGTGGACGGTCGGACGAGAAGGCAGAGATCACCGCCGGAATCGCGAGGAGCGCAAGGACCATTCCGCCCACGAACATAAGGTCGCTGTCCAATCCGCCCCCCGAAACGGCCCGCCCAAGGGTTACTCGGGATCGGTGCTGTAGATCAACCGTTCGTCGCAGGGTGCAACGCGCAGGATGTTCGTCGTGCCGCGCACGTTGAAGGGCACGCCGGCGGTGACAACGATCTGGTCGTTTTCTGAGGCAAAGCCGTAGGCCCGCGCGGCCTTGGCGGCGTTCACCACGGCGGCCTTGAAGCGGTCGATCTTCTCGCTCGTCGGGACGCAGTGCACGCCCCAGGTCAGGCAGAGCCGCCGCGCCGTGCCCATGACCGGCGTCAGGGCCAGGATCGGCACGGAGGGGCGCTCGCGTGCGACAAGGCTGGCGGTCGTCCCGGTCTGGGTAAAGCAGCAGATCGCGTTGACGTCGGTCGCTTCGGCGATCTCGCGCGCCGCCGCCACGATCCCGTCGGCCACGGTCGAACGCTTGACCCGCCGGCTCGACTCGATGATCTCGCGGTATGTCGGGTCGCTCTCGACCGACTGGGCGACGCTGTCCATCGTCTTGACCGCCTCGACCGGGTAGCGACCGGCGGCGCTTTCGGCCGAGAGCATCACTGCATCGGCACCCTCGTAGATCGCAGTGGCAACGTCCGAGACCTCGGCCCGTGTCGGCATCGGGCTTTCGATCATCGACTCCAGCATCTGGGTGGCCACGATCACCGGCTTGGCGGCGGCGCGACAAGCCCGGACCAGCCGCTTCTGGATCGGCGGGACCGAGGTAACGGGCAGCTCGACGCCAAGGTCGCCACGCGCCACCATGATCCCGTCGGCGGCGGCGAGGATTTCGTTGAAGGCGCCGAGGGCTGCGGGCTTTTCGATCTTCGCCAGCACCGCCGCCCGCCCCTTGGCCAGCGTCCGCGCCTCTGTCACATCCTCCGGCCTTTGCACGAACGACAGGGCCAGCCAGTCGACCCCGAGTTCGCACGTGAACTCCAGATCGGAACGGTCCTTTTCGGACAGCGCCGCGAGCGGCAGCACCACGTCCGGCACGTTGACGCCCTTGCGGTTCGAGATCGTGCCGCCCACGGTAACCACGCAATCGGCGAAGTCCGCGTTGCAACTCTCCACCCTGAGGCGGATCTTGCCGTCGTTGACGAGGAGCGTCGCGCCCGGCTTAAGCGCGGCGAAAATCTCGGGGTGCGGCAGGCAGACGCGGTTGCTGTCACCATCCGCAGGGTCGAGATCGAAGCGGAACTTGTCACCCTCCTCGAGGTCATGCGCCCCGGCGGTGAAGGCGCCAACGCGCAGCTTCGGCCCTTGTAGGTCGGCAAGGATCGCGATGGGCCGGCCAAGGTCATTCTCGATCTGGCGGATGATCGCGTGGCGCGCCGCCTGCTCTTCGTGCGTGCCGTGGCTCATGTTCAGGCGGAAGACGTCCGCCCCGGCCTCGAAGAGCGCGCGGATCATCTGGTAGTCCGAACTGGACGGGCCGAGGGTCGCGACGATCTTGACCTTGCGTCTGCGTCTCATTTCCATCCCGCGTCTCCCATTTTCCGTCAATGTTTGCGCTAACATATCCTGCGCCGGTTCTATCGCCGATTTCACGGCGCATGGCAACTGGCGCTTCGCGTTTCCCTCGGCTAGAGCATCCTTTATCCGGACCAAGAAGCCAACATGACGGACGCAGCTTTTCACATCCTCGGGGCGGAAAACGACAGCCGGTGGCTTTTCACCTGTGACCACGCGACGAACAGGGTGCCGGTTTGCATCGGTGGCGGCTCGCTCGGCATCGCGCCCGCCGACATGGAGCGCCACATCGCCTATGACATCGGCATCGCCGGGGTCACGCGGCGGCTGGCCGAAAGGATAGGCGCCCCGGCGATCTTCACCGATTTCTCGCGCCTCGTGATCGACCCCAACCGGGGCGAGGACGATCCGACGCTGGTGATGAAGCTTTACGATGCGACCGTGATCCCGGCCAACCGCAATGTCGACGCGGCCGAGACCGAGCGGCGGCTCGATGCCTTCCACCGCCCCTATCACCGGGCGCTGGAGGGTCTGGCCGCGCGGCGCAAGGATACCGTGATCTGCGCCATGCATTCCTACACGCCGCGCCTTGTCGGCCGGGGCGAGCGGCCGTGGCACATCGGCATTCTTTATTCCCACCTCGACCCGCGCCTCGCGGTTGCCCTGATCGAGCGCCTGCGCGCCGAGGAGGGCATCGTCGTGGGCGAGAACGAGCCCTACGGCGGCCATCTCGAGGGTGATTCCATCGACCGCCACGCGTTGAAGCCCGGCCGCCCCAATGCGCTGATCGAGATCCGCCAGGACCTGATCCGCGCCGAGGATGGCCAGATCGCCTGGGCGGACCGGCTGGCGCCGATCCTTGACGAGGTGCTCCGCGCCTCCGATCTTTAGGACAGGAGGACCGAGATGGACGACCAGACCCGGATTGAGATCGAAGCCGCCGCGTTCCGTGCCCTGCGCGAGCACCTGATGGTGAAGCGCCCCGAGGTGCAGAACATCGACCTGATGAACCTTGGTGGCTTCTGCCGCAACTGCCTTGCCCGCTGGTATCAGGAGGCCGCGAACGAGCGGGGCATTCCTATGACCAAGGACGAGGCGCGCGAGATCTACTACGGCATGCCCTACGAGGACTGGCGCGCGGCAAATCAGACCGAGGCGGATGCGGCCAAGAAAGCGGCGTTCGAGGTCGCCTTCCGTGAAAATGTGGGGTCGAAGGACTGACCCGAGGTCAGCCCCGCCCGGCGCATGATTCCGCTTCGCCGCGGCCCTGAGTCGGGCGTAGCCTTGTCCCATGGCCCTCCTTGACGCCCGCACCGGCTATTCCCCGGCCGAACGCCGTTCGGATGCAGTGATCCATGTCGCGGGTCTGGTCGCGGTTGCCATCGCGGTCCCGGTCCTTCTCGCGATGACGGCGATCTTGCGCGGCGACGGCACCGCCGTTCTCGCGATCTCGGTCTACGGCGTGGCGCTGGTCGCGATGATCCTCTGCTCGGCGCTTTACAACATGATCCCGCATGCGCGCTGGTCGCCCTTGCTGCAACGGCTCGACCACTCGGCGATCTACGTCAAGATCGCGGGCACCTACACACCCTTCACCGCGCTGTCCGGCCATGGCACCTGGCTTCTGGCCGGGCTCTGGACCGCCGCCGCGGCGGGCGTCGGGCTGAAGATCGCCGCCCCCCAACGCTTCCGGCTTGCCGCGCTCGCGCTCTACCTCGCCATGGGCTGGGCCGGTGTCCTCGCGGGCGGCAGCTTCTTTGCCACCCTCTCGGTGCCGGTGATCGTCCTGATCGTCACTGGCGGGCTGCTCTACACGGCGGGCGTCGCCTTTTACCTCTGGGACCGCCTGCCCTTCCACTACACGATCTGGCACGTCTTCGTCTTGACGGCGAGCCTGACCTTCTATGCCGCCGTCACGCTGCACGTCGTCGAGACCGCCTGAGGGCGCCCATTGACGGCGCGCCCGGCGTCCTCAAGTCTGGATCAAGGGAGGAGACGATGGATCATCTGAACGTCGCCGGACGCCGCGATACAGGCAGGCCGAAAGGCCGCGGAGGTGTGGCATGATCGCCGGCGCCCATGTCGTGATGTGGCTTGGCTACCAGCCGCCCGGCAACGACGCCTGCCGTTTCGCCCTCACGGAAGGCAACCTGATCGTCGAGGGCTCATGCGAGGCGGGCGGCGTGACCCACCGCTACCGCGTCCGCGCCGGCGCCTCCGGCATCACGCGGCGCGCCCGGCTTATCATCGGGCGCCGCGCCTACCTGATCGAGCGCGATGCGGCGGGAAACTGGACGATGGGCGGGAAGGCGGTGCCCGAGGTCGCGGGGCTTGAGGACATCGACCTTGGCTTCACCCCCGCGACCAACACGCTGCCGATCCGCCGGCTGGCGCTGTCCCCCGGCGCGGGTGCCGATGTGACCGCAGCCTGGTTCGATCCCGCGGACCACCGGCTGAAACCCCTGCGCCAGCGGTATGACCGCACCGGACCACACCACTACCGCTACGCCGCGCCTGACCACGGAGTCACCGTGGACCTGACGGTGGACGATTTCGGCGCGGTCCGGAGTTATCCCGGATACTGGGACGCGACGGTCTGAGGCTCAGATCGCCGACTTCCGGCTTTCATCGAGGTAGATCTCGCGCAGCCGCGTCGCCACCGGGCCGACCTTGCCGGTGCCGATAGCCGCGCCGTCCACCTCGACGACCGGCATCACGAAGGCTGAGGCCGAGGTGTAGAACGCCTCGTCCGCCGCCTGCGCCTCGGCAATCGTGAAGGGCCGCTCCTCGATCACCATCTGCGCGCTTTCGGCATATTTAAGAAGCGAGGCACGGGTGATTCCGTGCAGGATGTCAGTTGAGAGCTGGCGGGTTATGATCCGCCCGTCCTTCACGATATAGACGTTGTTCGAGGACCCTTCTGTCACGAACCCGTCCTCGACAAACCACGCGTCATCCTTGCCCGCCTTCTCGGCCGCCATCTTCGCCATCGAAGGATAAAGCAGCTGCACCGTCTTGATGTCGCGGCGCGACCAGCGCAGGTCCGGGATCGAGATGACCTTGATCCCCTTCTTGGCTTTCGGATCGTCGGCGAGGCCCGGCTTGGCCTGGGTGAACAGCACGATGGTCGGGGGCGTCCCCTCGGGCGGATAATGGAAATCGCGGTCCCCGGCATTGCCGCGCGTGACCTGGAGGTAGATCAGCCCCTCGTCGAGATCGTTCCGCGCCACCATCTCGCGATGGATCGCAAGCCAGTCGTCGCGGGTCAGATCGCAGACCATCTCCAGCTCGGCCATCGACCGGGCGAGCCGCGCCATATGGCCCTCGAACTCAAGGATCTTGCCGCCGAGGACCGAAGTCACCTCATAGACCGCGTCGGCCATCACGAACCCGCGGTCGAAGACCGAGACCTTCGCCTCGTCCTCGGGCAGATACTCTCCGTTCAGATAGACGGTGCGGCTCATCGCGGGTCCTTTCCTGTCGCGCCGGGCGTCAGCCCCAAAGCTCCGGCTCCGGCGGATGCGCGCCCTCGGCGCTGTAGCGAAGCGGATGCGGCCGGTCTTCGGCCAGAAGCAGCGGGCCGTCAAGGTCCGCGATGTCAGCGCCCTGGGCGACCAGCACCGCCGGCGCCATGGCAAGCGAGGTGCCGACCATGCAACCGATCATGATACCGTAGCCCGCCTCCCGCGCCGCATGCCGCAGGGCCAGCGCCTCGGTCAGCCCGCCGGTCTTGTCGAGCTTGATGTTGACCACATCGTATTTGCCTTTGAGGGCGGGCAAACTCTCCCTGTCGTGACAGCTTTCATCCGCGCAGACCGGCAAGGGCCGTTCGATCTCGGCCAGCATCCCGTCCTGTCCGGCGGGGAGCGGCTGTTCGACCAACTTGACGCCCAGCCGCACGAGATGCGGTGCAAGCTCTGAATAGACCTCCGCCGTCCAGCCCTCGTTCGCATCGACGACGATCGGGGTATCGGGTGCACCCGCCCGCACGGCCTCCAGCCGCGCCATGTCGCCCTCGCCGCCGAGCTTGATCTTCAGGAGCGGCCGGTACGCATGCCGCGCCGCCGCCGCCCGCATCGCCTCGGGCGCATCGAGCGACAATGTATAGGCGGTGATGACCGTGCCGGGCGCGGAAAGGCCCGCCATCTCCCACACCCGCTTGCCCGTCCGCTTCGCCTCAAGATCCCAGAGCGCGCAATCGACGGCGTTGCGCGCTGCCCCGGCCGGCAGAAGGGTCTGCAACTCCCCCCGGGTCACCGGGCCGGTCAGCGTCGAAATCTGCGCCGTCACACTCTCCGGGCTTTCGCCATACCTCGCATAGGGCACGCATTCGCCCCAACCCATCACACCGCCCTCGGTCACCCGAACCGTCAGCACCCGCGCCTCGGTCCGCGACGCGCGCGAGATGGTGAAGACCTCGGCCAGCCGGAAACGTTCCGCTACGACATCGAATTGCAAGACGGCCCCCTTCCTTCCCGGCTGAAGGCTTCACCGCCTTGCTGTCCCGGGTCAAGCCACCTGCCCGCAGCAAGGAAACGGAAACCACGAATGCTGCGCATGCGAAAGGAGCCTTGCGTGACTTGGCGCAATATTCTATCCGAACCCAGACATATCGCGAAACTTCCTTACCGATGAGGCCCGCCATGAGCTTCCGCGTCCAGCCCGCCGCCCCTGCCCGCCCGAACCGTTGCCAGCTCTTCGGCCCCGGCTCGCGTCCCGCGATCTTCGAAAAGATGGCGCAGGGCCCCGCCGACGTCATCAACCTCGATCTCGAGGATTCGGTCGCGCCCGACGACAAGCCGCAGGCGCGCAAGAACATCATCGAGGCGATCAACGACATCGACTGGGGCACGAAATACCTTTCGGTGCGCATCAACGGCCTCGACACGCCCTACTGGTACCGCGACGTGGTCGAGGTTCTGGAAGAGGCGGGGGACCGCATCGACCAGATCATGATCCCGAAAGTCGGCTGCGCGGCCGATGTCTATGCCGTCGACGCGCTGGTGACCGCGATCGAACGCGCCAGGGGCCGCAAGAAACCGATCAGCCTCGAGGTCATCATCGAGACCGCCGCCGGCATCGCCCATGTCGAGGAAATCGCCGCCTCCTCCCCCCGCCTGCAGGCGATGAGCCTCGGCGCCGCCGATTTCGCGGCCTCGATGGGGATGCAGACGACCGGCATCGGCGGCACGCAGGAAGACTACTACATGGTCCGCGAGGGGCAGAAATACTGGTCCGATCCCTGGCACTGGGCGCAGACCGCCATCGTCGCCGCCTGCCGCACCCATGGCGTCCTGCCGGTGGACGGGCCGTTCGGCGACTTCTCCGACGACGAGGGCTTCATCGCCCAGGCGAAACGCTCGGCGACGCTCGGCATGGTCGGCAAAT
>JAGRDU010000080.1 GCA_020446905.1 Paracoccaceae bacterium
TCTACCAGCTGAGCTATACCCCTAAGGCCTGCGCGGGGAGTTACGGCAGGCGCCGGGGGAAATCAAGGCCCCGTGGCAAGGGAAAACAAAAAGGCGCGCCGGGTCGCGGCGCGCCCTTGTGTTGCGACGCGGTGCCCGTCAGAGGGTGCCCGCCGCCATTTCGCCCGCGATATGATCGGCCTGCCGGATCGCCAGCGCGACGATGGTCAGCGTCGGGTTTTCCGCAGCCCCGGTCGTGAACTGGCTGCCGTCCGAGACGAAGAGGTTGGCGATGTCGTGGGTCTGGCCCCACTTGTTCACGACGCCATCCTCGGGCTTTTCGCTCATGCGGTTGGTGCCGAGGTTGTGGGTCGAGGGGTAGGGCGGCGTCGGGAAGGTGCGGGTCGCGCCCACCGCCTTGTAGATCGCCTCGCCTTGCGCATAGGCGTGGTTGCGCATCGCCACGTCGTTCGGATGGTCCGTGAAGTTCACGTTGGCGACCGGCAGCCCCTGCGCGTCCTTCACCTCCGAGAGGGTCACACGGTTCGTCGCCTGCGGCATGTCCTCTCCCACGATCCACATGCCAGCCATGTTCTCGTAGGCATCGAGCGCGGTGGTAAAGCTGCGCCCCCAGCCGCCGGGATTGAGGAAGGCGGCCATGAACGGCAGGCCGAGGCTGAGCGTCTCAAGCTCATACCCGCCGACAAACCCGCGGCTGGGATCGTGGCGTGCTTCGTCCCGGACGATCCCGGCCATGGTCGTGCCGCGCCACATCTTCACCGGCTTGTCGAAGACGGCATAGACCGACCCCGTGGTGTGGCGCATGTAGTTCCGCCCGACCTGGTCGGACGAGTTGGCGAGGCCGTTCGGGAACATGCTGGACGACGAATTCAGCAAGAGCCGGGGGCTCTCGAAGGAGTTGCCGGCGACGCAGACGATCCGCGCCTTTTGCATCTGCAGGGCGCCATCCTTGTCGAAATACTCGACCCCGGTCACCTTACCGCTGTCGTCGTGCAGGATCCGCGCGACATGGCAGCGGTCGCGCACCTCAAGGTTGCCTGTCGCCTCGCCGCGCGGGATGTCGGTATAGGCGGCCGACCATTTGGCGCCCCACTTGCAGCCCTGAAAGCAGAAGCCGGTCTGCTGGCAGGCCATGCGGTCGTCATATTCGGCCGAGTTGATCGCCATCCGGCCGGTATGGACCTCCTTGTAGCCGAGCGCGAGCGCGCCCTTCTCCAGCACCTTGAAGTTGTTGTTGCCCGGAAGGCCGGCGCGGTCACCGGTGCGCGTGACGCCGAGCTTCGCCTCGGCCTTGTCGTACCAAGGCGCCATCTCGGTGCTGTCGATCGGCCAGTCGAGAAGGCTCGCGCCCGCGACATCGCCATAAGTGGTCTTCGCCTTCCACTCGTGGTCCTGGAACCTGAGCGAGGCGCCGGCCCAGTGGATCGTGGTGCCGCCCACGGCTTTCACGATCCAGGCGGGCAGGCCGGAAAAGTCCTTGGCCACCCGCCAATCACCGCTCGTCGTGCGGGGATCGGTCCAGGCGAGCTGGCCGAAGCTGTCCCATTCGTCGTTGATGTAGTCCTCGGGAAGATAGCGCCCGCCCGCTTCCAGCGCGACGACCTTGACGCCCTTCTGCGCCAGCTCGTTCGACAGGACCCCACCGCCGGCGCCGGTCCCGATGACGACCACCACGGAGTCGTCGGTCAGTTCGAATTTCGCGACCATGACAGAGCCTCCCTAGAGCCAGTTGATGTCGTCGAAGCCGCGGTTGATGTAACCGCCCTTGGAAAAGCTCTCGCCCTCGTATCCGAAGAGGGGCCAGACCTCCTTCTGGTTATAGAGTCCGGTGACGAGCCCGCCGCGCACGGTCTGGAAGAACGGCGCATCCTCCATGCCCTGAAGGATCTTCACGCGGTCCTCCTCCCAGCCCATCGAGGCGTAGTCGGAATGGCCGGCCGTCTTGGCGGCAGCGTCCAGCGCCGCGACCCCCTCGGCCACCATCGCCTGCTTGTCCTCGGCGTCGTAACCCTTGACGGCGAGGGCGTAGAACTGATCCGCCACCCGGTCGTGCGGGTAGATGTCGCGCGCCATCTGCAAAAGCGTCGCCATCTCGTGCTCGCTGATAACGCTGACTTCGAGTGCCCAGGCGGCGTCGGGCGCGGCAATGAAGCCGGCCCCTGTCACCGAGAGCGCCCCGGCCGCCACGGCGCGCGACAACAGCGCCCGCCGGGTCAGGCCCGTCCGTTCCATCCTTGTCATTCTTTCCTCCCTGTTTGTCCTTCGGCCGCGGTCAGAGAAAACGGCCGCCGCGCTCGAGTACTTCGATCTGGTATCCGTCCGGATCGGCGATGAAGAAGAACCGGGCCACGCGTTTCCCCGCATTCTGGAAGTCGACGAGCTTGCGGGGCGCGAGCCCCTCGGCCGTCAGGCGCGCGTGCGTGGCGTCGAGATCGCTGACCGAGACGGCAAGATGGCCATAGCCGTCGCCAAGGTCGTAAGGCTCGGTCCGTCCCTTGTTGACGGTCAGCTCAAGCTCGAACGTGGTCTCGGCATTCGAAAGGTAGATGAGCGTAAAGGTCTCGAAGTCGAGCCGGTCCGCGACCCTCAGCCCAAAGGCGCGGCCATAGAAATCGACCGAGCGCGCCTCGTCCAGCACACGGATCATCGAATGGATTGCCTTGGCCATCTCCCCTCCAAAAACCAGGCGATTTTGGTAAGGCTAGATGACCAATTCGGCGGGCGGGTAGTAGCCCGATACTACAGACGGATTTTTCGCCTATTCGGCGGCAAACCTGGCTGCCTCGTCCCGCTCATATTCACCAAGGTGAATCGTGCAGGCGCAGCGCAGGAGCGAAGTGAAGTTCGGCGCCTCGCCATTGAGTTCGAGCACCTCGGAATGCAGCTTCGAGATGAAGGCCGGCGTCGTCATCCCCTCGCGGCTCGCGATCTCGTCGAGGATGCGCCAGAACGCGCGTTCGAGGCGGATCGAGGTGGATTGACCGTTCAGCCGCAGCCTCCGCGTCACCGATTCATAGCGTCCGGGGTTCTGCCCGGCAAAGATCTGGCACATGGTCTGCCCTCCCAAGCATGACAGTGCGAGGGGAAATCTTGCGGCCTTTATCTCTGCGCGTCAATTGGACCCGTCCCAAACGTGAAGAGGCCGCCCCGAAGGGCGGCCTCTCGCAGCGGTCCCCCGGGGGGGTCTTACTTGATGATTTTCGAGACGACGCCTGCGCCGACGGTGCGGCCGCCTTCGCGGATGGAGAAGCGCAGCTTCTCTTCCATCGCGATCGGGGCGATCAGCTCGACCTCGAACTTCAG
>JAGRDU010000007.1 GCA_020446905.1 Paracoccaceae bacterium
GAGGCCGATTTCCGCCGCTGGGAAAGCTTCGACAAGACCCCGCGCGTGGCCTCGCATTCAGCCGTGGGCGTGATCGAGCTGATGCCCACCTCCGACGGCGAGATGTACGGGTTCAAATACGTCAATGGCCATCCCAAGAACACCCGCGAGGGGCTGCAGACCGTCACCGCCTTCGGGCTCCTGGCCGAGGTGAACACAGGTTACCCGATCCTCTTGACCGAGATGACGATCCTCACCGCGCTCAGGACCGCGGCGATGTCGGCGCTCGCCGCGAAGCACCTCGCGCCCGAGGGCGCCACCACCATGGCGATGATCGGCAACGGCGCGCAGGCCGAGTTCCAGGCGCTCGCCTTCAAGGCGCTCTGCGGCATCAGCCGTGTCCGGCTCTACGACATCGACCCGGCGGCGACTGCGAAATGCACCCGCAACCTCGCCGGGTCGGGCCTGACGCTCACCGCCTGCACCTCGGCGGAAGAGGCGATGGAAGGCGCAGGCATCGTCACCACCTGCACCGCCGACAAGCAGAACGCCATGATACTGACCGACAACATGGTCGGTGCCGGCGTCCACATCAACGCGGTCGGCGGCGACTGCCCCGGCAAGACCGAGCTGCACCGCGACATCCTCCTGCGGTCCGCGATCTTCGTCGAATACCCGCCGCAGACCCGCATCGAGGGCGAGATCCAGCAGCTTGCACCGGACCATCCGGTGACCGAGCTATGGCAGGTCATCACCGGCGCCGCGAAGGGACGCAGCGACGCCCGCCAGATCACGCTCTTCGACTCGGTCGGTTTCGCGATCGAGGACTTCTCGGCGCTGCGCTACGTCCACGACCAGCTCAAGTCCCTACCCTACAGCGAGCCGCTCGACATGATCGCCGACCCAGACGATCCGCGCGATCTCTACGGGATGCTTCTGAGGGCCAAGGCCAAGGCGGCCTGACACCCTTTCATTGTGGCGAAAATACTTTGGGGGGCGCGGGGGGCCGGCCCCCCGCCCCTGTCGCCGAACAGGCTTGCGCAGCCCCGGTCAACACCCTAATCCAGCGCCATGACACATGCCCACCAGCGCCTCCTGATCATCGACTTCGGCTCCCAGGTCACGCAGCTCATTGCGCGGCGCCTGCGGGAGCTGAAAGTCTATTGCGAAATCCATCCCTTCAACCGGGTGGATGCGGCCTTCCTGAAGGCCTTCGCGCCGAAGGCGGTGATCTTCTCGGGCGGTCCGGCCTCTGTCTTCGCCGAGGGCGCGCCGATGCCGCCGGCGGAGGTCTTCGACCTCGGCGTGCCGATCCTCGGCATCTGCTATGGCCAGCAGGTGATGATGCACTGCCTCGGCGGGAAGGTGGAACGCGGCCACGGAACTGCGGAATTCGGCCGCGCCTATGTGACGCCCGCGGAAAGGCGACTGCCGCTCCTCGACGGCTGGTTCGCGGATGGCCGCGAACAGGTCTGGATGAGCCACGGCGACCATGTCTCGGAAATCGCGCCGGGATTCGCGGTCTACGGCACCTCGCCCAATGCGCCCTTCGCGATCACCGCCGATCCGGCGCGCAGCTTCTATGCCGTCCAGTTCCACCCCGAGGTGCACCACACCCCGAAGGGCGCGAAGCTCTACGAGAATTTCGTGCGCCTCGCGGGCTTCGCCGGCGACTGGACGATGGGCGCCTACCGCGAGGACGCGATCGAGAAGATTCGCGCCCAGGTTGGCGGCGGCAAGGTGATCTGCGCCCTCTCCGGCGGGGTCGATTCCTCGGTCGCGGCGCTTCTCATCCACCAGGCCATCGGCGACCAGCTCACCTGCGTCTTCGTCGACCACGGGCTGATGCGGCAGGGCGAGGCGGAGGAAGTGGTCTCGATGTTCCGTGAGCACTACAACCTGCCCCTGATCCACGCCGATGAAAGCGACCTCTTCCTCGGAGCTCTCGACGGCGTTTCCGACCCGGAAACGAAGCGCAAGACGATCGGCCGGCTGTTCATCGAAGTCTTCGAAAGGCAGGCCGAGGCCATCGGCGGCGCCGCGTTCCTCGCCCAGGGCACACTTTATCCCGACGTCATCGAAAGCGTCAGTGTCTCGGGCGGTCCCTCGGTCACGATCAAGTCGCACCACAACGTCGGCGGCCTTCCCGAAAAGATGGGGATGAAGCTCGTCGAGCCGCTGCGCGAGCTTTTCAAGGACGAGGTGCGCGCGCTCGGCCGCGAGCTCGGCCTGCCGGAGAAGTTCATCCGGCGCCACCCGTTTCCCGGCCCCGGCCTTGCCATCCGCTGCCCCGGCGAGATCACGCGCGAGAAGCTCGACATCCTGCGCCGCGCGGATGCGGTCTACATCGACCAGATCCGACGCCACGGGCTTTACGACGCGATCTGGCAGGCCTTCGCGGCGATCCTGCCGGTCAAGACAGTCGGCGTCATGGGCGACGGGCGCACCTACGACTACGCCTGCGCGCTCCGCGCGGTGACCTCGGTGGACGGGATGACGGCCGACTACTACCCTTTCACACACGACTTCCTGTCTGAGACGGCAACACGGATCATCAACGAGGTGCAGGGCATCAACCGCGTCTTCTACGACGTGACCTCGAAGCCCCCCGGCACGATCGAGATGGAGTGACCGGGACGGTTCCGCCCGGCCCGCCGAGGCCGCGACGCACGCTCCATTGCCCTTCGATTTCAGGCCGGTAAGGATTCCCTTACTTTCTTGACCCTGCGTAAGCTGGCAATAATCCAATCGTTCCGTGAGTGGTGGCATTGGCCAGGAACAGCGGCCCGGACCAGCCCGCGATTTGCGGGGCGAAGGGTCGGCCGGGAAACCGGACGCCGGACCGACCGAATCCAAGGTCCAGCCGGCCGGGCCGGCATGAGGCGTGCCCTGTCCCCGTCCCCCGACAGGCGCGGGCGCGTTTCGCGGCGGTGCGTTATCCTGCGGGAAGGCGCACCGTCTTTTCGCGCGGTCCGAAACGCGAAAGGGGCGCGTTGCCGCGCCCCCCGCAAGATTGCCACTCGGGACCGGATCGGCTCAGGCGCCGAGGGTCTTCGCAACCTCGGCCGCGAAGTCCTCCTTTTCCTTCTCGATGCCCTCGCCGACGGCGACGCGGGCGAAGCCGGTGATCTCCACACCCGCATCCTTCGCGGCCTGGGCCACGGTGATGTCGGGGTTGATCACGAACTTCTGGCCAAGCAGCGTGACCTCCTCGAAGAACTTCGCCATCCGCCCGACAATCATCTTCTCGATCACCGCCTCGGGCTTGCCCGACTCGCGGGCCTGCTCGGTCAGGATCGCCTTTTCCCTCTCGATGAGCGAGGGATCGAGGTCCTTTTCGCTCAGCGACGCGGGCGAGGTCGCGGCGACGTGCATGGCGATCTGCTTGCCGATGGCCTCTGCCTTGTCCTTCGGACCGTTGAGCGCGACGAGAACGCCGATCCGCCCCATGCCCTCCGCCGCGGTGTTGTGGACGTAGGAGACCACCGTGTCACCCTCCAGAAGGTGCATCCGGCGCAGGTTCATGTTCTCGCCGATCCGCGCGATGGCTTCGGTGATGACCTCCTCGACCGGCTTGCCGTTCAGGTGCGTCGCCCGCAGGACCTCGATGCTTTCGCCGGTCTGCAGCGCGAGATCGGTGATGTCACGCACCATCTGCTGGAAGTCGGCGTTCTTGGCGACGAAGTCGGTTTCCGAGTTGATCTCGATGGCGACGCCCCGGCCGTCGCGAACGGAGATGCCGACGAGACCCTCGGCGGCGACGCGGCCGGACTTCTTGGCGGCCTTGGCGAGGCCCTTGGTGCGAAGCCAGTCGATCGCGGCTTCCATGTCGCCGTTCACCTCGGTCAGCGCCTTCTTCGCGTCCATCATGCCTGCGCCGGTCGTGTCGCGCAGTTCCTTCACCATCTGGGCGGTGATAGCCATGGCTGGCTCTCCTTCATCTTGAAATGGGTCAGGCGGGGCATATCCCCGCCTGGTGACTGTCGGATGACAGGGGCCCCTTCGGCCCCTGCCCGCGCTCAGGCTTCCGCTGCGGCCTCTTCCGCGGGCGCCTCTTCCAGCGCGCCGAGGTCGATGCCTGCGGCACCCATCTGCGCCGACATGCCGTCGAGCGCGGCCCGGCTCACGAGGTCGCAGTAGAGCGCGATGGCGCGGGCGGCGTCATCGTTGCCCGGGATCACGTAGTCCACGCCCTTGGGCGAGCAGTTGGTGTCGACAACGGCCACGACCGGGATGCCGAGCTTCTGCGCCTCGAGGATGGCGAGGTCTTCCTTGTTCACGTCGATCACGAAGAGAAGGTCGGGCAGGCCTCCCATCTCGCGGATCCCGCCGAGGGCCGCCTCGAGTTTCGCCTGCTCGCGCTCCATGCCCAGCCGTTCCTTCTTGGTCAGGCCGGCCGCGCCCCCGCCGAGAATCTCGTCGATCTGCTTCAGCCGCTGGATCGACTGGGAGACGGTCTTCCAGTTCGTCAGCGTCCCGCCGAGCCAGCGGTGGTTCATGT
>JAGRDU010000081.1 GCA_020446905.1 Paracoccaceae bacterium
TGCTGGCCGGGTTCGAGACCGCGACGCATGGCGAGATTTGCCTCGACGGGCGGCCGATCAACCAGGTGCCGCCGCACAAGCGCGGCATCGGCATGGTGTTCCAGAACTATGCGCTTTTCCCGCACATGACGGTGGGCGAGAACCTGTCGTTCCCGCTCGAGGTGCGGGGGATGGGCAAGGACGAACGCGAGGTGAAGATCAAGCGCGCGCTCGACATGGTGCAGATGGGCGCCTTCGCGAACCGCCGCCCCGCGCAGCTTTCGGGCGGCCAGCAGCAGCGCATCGCGCTCGCCCGCGCGCTGGTCTTCGACCCTCAGCTCGTGCTGATGGACGAGCCCCTGGGCGCGCTCGACAAGCAGCTGCGCGAGCATATGCAGTTCGAGATCAAGCACCTGCACGACAACCTCGGCATCACGGTCGTCTATGTGACGCACGACCAGGGCGAGGCGTTGACGATGTCGGACCGGATCGCCGTCTTCAACGACGGGCGCATCCAGCAGCTTGCCCCGCCCTCCGATCTTTACGAGCGGCCTGAAAACAGCTTCGTTGCGCAGTTCATCGGCGAGAACAACAAGCTGCCCGGCACGATCGAGGAGCTGAAGGGCGACCGGGCACTGGTGCGCCTGTCGACCGGCGAGCTGATCGACGCGACACCGGTCAACGTCCGGGAAAAGGGTCAGAAGACACTCGTCTCGGTCCGCCCGGAACGGGTCGAATTCAAGCCCGAGATGATGCCCGCCGGCGCGCATATGATCGACGCCGAGGTGACCGAGGTCATCTACATGGGCGACATCCTCCGCGCTGTCCTGAAGGTCGCGGGATCGGACGGGTTCGTGATGAAGATGCGCAATACGATCGGGCAGACGAGACTGTCGCCCGGCCAGAAGATCAAGGTGGGCTGGCATCCGCAGGACGCCCGTGCGCTTGACCCTTGATAACAACGCCCGAACGGGCGGGACTAAGAGTGAAGTTCAACTTGGGAGCTGAAGAATGAAAAGAATCCTGATCCTTTCGACCGCGCTGACGGGGCTGGCCTTTGCGGCCCAGGCCTCGGATCTGACGGTCATGTCCTGGGGCGGTGCCTACGGTGCGGCCCAGACCGAAGCCTTCGTGAAGCCGTTCACCGCGGCGACCGGCAAGCCGGCCGTCATGGTCGACAGTGACAACCCGGCCCCGGCGATCAAGGCGATGGTCGAAGCGGGCAACGTCACGGTCGACGTCGCCTCGGTCGAATATGCCGACGCGATCCGCCTTTGCGACGAGGGCGTGCTTGAGCCGATCGACGCCGCTGCGCTGCCCGCAGGCGCCGACGGCACCCCTGCCGCCGACGACTTCCTGGCCGGCGCCGTGACCGAGTGTGGCGTCTCGACCGACATCTGGGCGAACGTCTTCGCCTACGACACAACGAAGTTCCCCGAAGGGCCAACCACGGTCGCGGACTTCTTCGACCTCGAGAAGTTCCCCGGCAAGCGCGGCCTGAGGAAGGGCGCCAAGGCGGTTCTCGAGCTTGCCCTGATGGGTGACGGCGTGCCGGCGGCCGAGGTCTACAGCGTGCTCGGCACCCCCGAGGGCGTGGACCGCGCCTTTGCCAAGCTCGACACCATCAAGTCGGAAGTCGTCTGGTGGGAAGCCGGCGCGCAGGCGCCGCAGCTCCTGGCCGACGGCGAGGTCGCGATGACCACTGCCTATAACGGCCGGATCTTCGCGGCGGCCCAGAACGAGGGCAAACCCTTCCAGATCGTGTGGGACGGCCAGATCTACGAGAACGAAATGTTCGTCGTGCCGAAGGGCGCCCCGAACCTCGCCGACGCGATGGAGTTCGTGCAGTTCGCGACCTCGACCGAGGGGCTGCGCGCTTCGGCCCAGCAGATCTCCTACGGTCCGGCCCGCAAGTCGTCGATGAAGGAAGAGCTGATCTTCAAGGACGGCAAGACCGTCATGGCGCCGCACCTGCCGACCGCGCCCGAGAACCTCGCGAACGCGCTCGAAACCTCGTCGGAGTTCTGGGTTGACCACGACGCAGAGCTGAACGAGCGCTTCCAGGCCTGGCTGTCGCAGTAACTTGAGATTGCCGGGCGCGTGGGGAAGTCCCCCGCGCCCGGTTGCTTTATCCGGGGCAGGCAATGGCGGACGCTTCTTCGACAGTTCTGACGACCGCGGACGGCCGCCCGCTAAAGGCGGCGCTGGCAACCGCGCTGGTGCGTGCCAAGCGGCGCGCGTTTCTTCTGGTGCTGCCGCTCCTCCTCTTCGTGCTGCTGACCTTCCTCGTGCCGATCGGCTACATGCTGAAGCGGTCGTTCGAGCATGACGGGTTCACCGCCTCCGCGCCTGCGCTTGTCGAATGGTTCGCGGCCCATCCGGACTTTGATCCGGCCAACCCGCCTGAAGAGGCCTTCGCGGCGCTGACCCAGGATCTTGCGCGGATGCAGGTCGAGAAGACCACCGGCATCGCCGGCACCCGCATCAACTATTCCGTGCCCGGCACGATCAGCCTTTTCAAGAAGGGTGCGCGCGAGGCAAAGGACATGACGCCGCCCTACCGCGAGGCGCTGGTCGCGCTCGATGCCGCCTGGGGCACACCCGTGCTCTGGCGTGGCATGCAATCGGCGGCCAGCACCTATACGCCGGAATTCTACTACGTTGCGTCTGACATGAAGCTGACCGACAGCGGCTGGCAGCGCGGCGGCGACAAGGAACGGATCTATCTTTACCTCTTCGGAAAGACGTTCCTGGTGTCCGGGATCATCACGGTTCTCTGCCTGCTTCTCGCCTTTCCGGTCTCGCATCTCCTGGCGACCCTGCCGATGCGCAAGTCGTCGCTCCTCATGATCCTCGTCCTCCTGCCGTTCTGGACCTCGCTTCTTGTCCGGACGACGACATGGATCGCGCTGTTGCAGGAACAGGGCGTGGTGAATGACCTTCTCGTCAACCTCGGGCTCTTGTCGGACAACGGCCGGCTGAGGATGATGTACAACATGACTGGCACGATCGTCGCGATGACGCATGTGCTTTTGCCCTTCATGATCCTGCCGCTCTATTCGGTGATGCGGGTGATCCCGCCCAGCTACGCCCGCGCGGCCCGCTCGCTTGGCGCGACCTCGTGGACGACGTTCCGGCGGGTCTACCTGCCGCAGACGTTGCCCGGCATCGCGGCGGGCTCGCTCCTCGTCTTCATCCTCGCGGTCGGCTACTACATCACCCCGGCCCTTGTCGGCGGCGCGGACGGGCAGCTCATCTCGAATCTCATCAGCTTCCACATGTCAAAGTCGAACTGGTCGCTGGCCGCCGCCATTGCGGCGATGCTTCTGGCGGCGATCCTGCTGCTCTACTGGCTTTATGACCGGCTGATCGGCATCGACCGGCTGAAGCTCGGGTAAGGAGGGACACCCATGGCGCTTCCGACCTATGCCTCACCGCTCGAGAAAACCTGGCACTACACCTATCTTGTGATCTGTGCGCTGGTCTTCCTGTTCCTGATCGCGCCGATCCTGATCGTGATCCCGCTCTCGTTCAACGCGGAGCCCTATTTCACCTTCACCGAAAAGATGCTGACCTTCGACCCCGAGGGCTATTCGCTGCGCTGGTATGACGCCCTTCTCACCCTTGGACATCCGAATGAGAATGCGGCGCGGGATGCCGCATGGTGGGCGACTGCTTGGGAGCGTTCCACCTGGATCCAAGCCGCGAAGAATTCGTTCTGGGTGGGACTCTGGGCGACGATCCTTGCGACGACGCTTGGCACGATTGCGGCGCTCGGGCTTTCGCGGCCCGAGATGCCGTTCCGCCGCCTCATCATGGCGCTGCTCATCTCGCCGATGATCGTACCGATCATCATCATCGCGGTCGGGATGAGCTTTTTCTACGCCAAGGCCTGTGTCGCGCCCGACAGCGCCATGGCGGCGATCTTCGGTGTCTTCCTGTCCAACAAGGGCTGCCTCGCGAACTCTCACCTCGGGATCATCATCGCCCATGCGGTGCTTGGCATCCCCTTCGTCATCATCACGGTGACGGCCACACTGTCTGGCTTCGACCAGTCGCTGATCCGGGCGGCACATTCTCTGGGCGCCAATCCCCGCACGACTTTCTTCAAGGTCATCATGCCGTTGATCCTGCCGGGCGTGATTTCTGGCGCGCTCTTTGCCTTCGTCACTTCGTTCGACGAAGTCGTGGCGGTCCTCTTCATCGCGGGGCCTGACCAGCAGACGATCCCGCGGCAGATGTTCAACGGCATCCGCGAGGCGATCAGTCCGGCGATCCTTGCCGTGGCGACAATCCTTGTGACCTTCTCGGTCCTGCTGTTGGCGACAGTCGAACTCTTGAGGCGGCGGTCCGAACGCCTGCGCGGCATGACGCCGCGCTGAGGCTTCAGCCGAGCAGGCCGAGCCAGACCGAAACGGTGAGGATGGAGAGCGCCGTGGCGAGCAGGACCGAGGTCGCTGCCACCCGCTTGGCAACCCCGTACATGTTCGCGAAGAGATAGGCGTTGACCCCGGGGGCCATTGCCGACGTGACGACGGCGGACCGGAACTGCGCCTGCGTGAGACCCAGCCCCTGCCCCACGGCCCAGGTGACAACCGGGTGCAGCACCAGGGAAATGGCGCAGACGAAGAGAACGGTGAGCAGATCCCCCTCGATCCGGTAGCGCGCGAGGACGCCGCCAAGTCCAAACAGCGCGGCCGGCAAGGCCGCCCGGATCATGAGGTCCAGCGCTTCGGCCGCGACATGCGGCATGGGGATGCCGCCGAGGTTCACCGCGAATCCGAGCGCGATGCCGATGACGAGCGGATTGCTGAACATGGCGGTGACGACGGCCTTTGCCGTCGCTGCCATGCCGCGTCCGGAGTGTCGAACCACTTCCATCACGGTGATGCCGAGCGCGTAGCAGTAGGGCGAGTGCACCGCGATGATCGCGTAGTTCGCGTCAAGGGCCCCGGCGCCATAGGCGCGTTCGGTGATCGGCAGACCAAGAAGCAGCGAGTTCGAGAAGAGACCGCAGAAGCCGATCGCGACGCTGTCCTGCCAGGGCCGACCGAAGACATAGCGCGCGCCGAGAAGCCCGGCGAGAAACCCGAGCGTGGCGCCGGAGTAGAAAGACAGAAGCAGCGGCCACTGAAAGGCCTGCCCGAGATCGAGCGTCGAGATCGCGCGAAAGAGAAGGCAGGGGATGGCGAAACCCTGCGCGAACTTCATCAGCCCGTCGACACTGGCTTCGGAAAAGAGACCAAGGCGGGCCGCGGCATAGCCAAAGCCGATCACCAGAAAGACCGGCAGCGTGACATCGAGCAGCGTCGTGACCGGCAGCCCCAAACCTAGTCCTCGAATTCCAGAACCATGCCGTCATAGGCGGCGCTGATATGGGCGGGGGTCTCGTCCTCGACCGTCTGGTGGTCGAGGTCGATATGCATGTTGGTCAGCACGCCCCGCTTCGGCCGGGCCCGGTCGATCCATTCGAGCGCGAGCGCCAGATGCGCGTGGGTCGGGTGCGGGGTGCGCCGCAGCGCGTCGACGATCCAGCAATCGAGGCCCGTCAGATGGCTTTCCCAGACGGGTTCGGGGATCTTCAGGACATCCGGCAGATAGGCGGCCTTGCCGATGCGGAACCCCAGCGCAGGGATGTCTCCGTGATCGACCTCGAAGGGATCGAAGCTGATCGGGCCGCCTTCTCCGGTGATCGTTACCGGTCCCTTGATCGTGTGGAGATCGCAGATCGGCGGATAGGACGATCCTTCGGGCTGCACGAAGACATAGGCGAAGCGCGCCATCAGGTCGTGCTGGGTCATCCCGTCGGCCCAGACAGGCACCCGCTTGCGCGTGAGGAAGACGATCTGGCGCAGGTCGTCGAGGCCGTTCACATGATCCGAATGCGGATGCGTGTAAAGGACGGCGTCGAGGACCGAGACCTCCTCGCGGATGAGCTGTTCGCGCATGTCGGGCGAGGTGTCGATGAGGACACGGGTGGTCCCGTCCTCGGTGATGCGCTCGACAAGGAGGGAGCAGCGGCTGCGGCGGTTCTTCGGGTTGGCCGGATCGCAGGCGCCCCAGATCCCACCGATGCGCGGCACCCCGCCCGAAGAGCCGCAGCCAAGGATGGTAAGTCGCAGCCGCGCCATGTCACGCCGCCTTCGCCGCGCGTCTGGCGCGGGTGAACAGGCGGTCGAAATTCGCTTCGGTCTGCGCCGCGAAGTCCTCGTAGCTGAGCCCGTAGAGCGTCGCGCCGACCGCCGCGGTCAGGGCGGTATAGGCCGGCTCGTTCCGCCGGCCCCGGTGCGGCGGGGGTGCGAGATAGGGTGCGTCCGTCTCGACGAGGATGCGGTCGACCGGCGCGGCGGCAAAGATGTCGCGCAGCTCCTGGCTTTTCGGGAAGGCAGCGATGCCCGACATGGAGAGGTAGAAGCCGAGGTCCAGCGCGGCCTTCGCAAGCGCCGCCCCGGACGAGAAACAGTGCATGACGCAGGAATAGGCGCCGGCGCGGTACTCCTCGGTCAGAATGCGCGCCATGTCGTCATCGGCCGAACGGGCGTGGATGATCAGCGGCAGCCCGGTCTCGCGCGCCGCCGCGATGTGGATCCGCAGCGATCGCTGCTGCACCTCGGCGCTTTCCGCGGTGTAGTGATAGTCAAGACCGGTCTCGCCGATGCCGACGAACTTCGGATGCGCGGCGAAGGCGATCAGCTGATCAACGGTCACCGGCGGGTCCTCGGCCGCGCGCATCGGGTGTATTCCGGCGGCGTAGAAGAGCCCGTCATGCGCCTCGGCCATGGCGCGCACCTTGGGCTCGTTCTCAAGCCGGGTGCAGATCGTCACCATGCGCCGGACACCGGCAGCGCGGGCACGGTCGATGACCGCGCCCAGCTCGCCCTCGAAATCGGGAAAGTCGAGGTGACAGTGGCTGTCGGTGAGTGCGGGAATGCCGGTCATGGCCTGCGTTTACCGCCTTTTCCCGGCGATGGAAATCGCTTGAGCGCTCATCCGGCGACCGTCTCGCGCGCGGCCTCGTCGATCTTCAGAACCATGTCGAGGATCAAGGCCGCAGGATCGAGGTTGACGGCATGGCCATGCCGCGCGCGCGCACCGAGGCTCTGATGCAGGGCGGCCCAGCGCTGCCCCGCAGCGGGATCTGGCGAAAGGCGGGCGAGAAGCTGTGCCTCGCCCGGCGCGGCCTCGGGCCCGGCTGTGCCGAGCGCGCCGGTGCGGGCCAGCCGCGCGAGGAAGAGGTCCATCAGCGTCAGGAGAAGATCGAGCCGGTCCTCGGCACCGCGCGCGGCGGCGCTTTCGGCCAGCTTCAGCGCCATCGGCCGGTCAAGACGAGGCAGGGTTCCGAAGAGCGTCACGATGGAGCCATAGGTCGCGAGGCCGTCGAGATTCGCGAGCCGGATCGCCTCGCCCACGGACCCGCTGGCAAGGACCGCAAGAGCATCACTGCCCTCTGGCGCGGCGCCGGCAGCTTCGACCGCGTCAGCAAGATCGCCCGGCGCGAGGACCGAGAGCCTCAGCTCCCGGCAGCGCGACCGGATCGTCGGCAGGAGGCGTGACGGCTGATGGCTGACGATCAGGAAGGTGACGCCGTGCGGCGGCTCTTCCAGCATCTTCAGAAGCGCGTTGGCGGCCGCCGTATTCATCTCGTCCGCCGGATCGACGATCACGGCGCGGCGCCCGCCATCGGCGGCCGACATGTGCAGAAAGGTCCGCATCCGCCGCACCTCGTCGACCGTTATCACGGTCTTGAGACGCTTCTTGTCCTCGTCCCAGGCCCGGCGGAGGACGAAGAGACGCCCCTCGGAGCCCGCGCGGATTCGCCGGACGACGGGATGGTCGGGGTCGATGTCGAGCGTCTCCGGCGCCACCGGTGCGTCGCCGAAAAGGCCGCCCCCCGCGTTTTCTGGCGTGGCAAGAAGGAACCGCACGATCCGCCAGGCAAGCGTCGCCTTGCCGACCCCGAGCGGGCCGGTGAGGAGCCAGGCATGATGCAATCGCCCTGCCGCATAGGCGTCGAGAAATATGGCCTCTGCCCCGCGCTGGCCGATCAGGTGCAATGTGTCGCGCGGATGCGGTGCACCCTCGACCCGGTCGGGCTCGGGGATGCCGTCTTCGGTCATGCGAGCGCCCTGTCGGCTATGGCCGCCACATCGGCCGCCACCTTCTCGGGTGCGCGGGTGCCGTCGATCACCCGGCAGCGCCCCGCAAACTCTGCCGCGAGCGACAGGAAGCCCGCGCGCATCTTGCGCTGCAGCTCGGCGCCGAAATCCTCGAACCTCTCCTCGCTGCCCTGCCGCCCTCTGGCGCGGGCAAGGCCTAGCTCGGGGTCCATGTCGATGACGTAAGTCAGGTCCGGCTCGCGCCCGATCATCAGTGCATGGAGCGTGTCCACCGTGGCCCGGAGATCGCCGCGAGAGAGGCCCTGATACATGCGGGTTGAATCCGCGAAGCGATCCGAGATCACGATCCTGCCGGCCGCAAGGGCGGGCTCGATGACCCGTTCAAGATGATCGCGCCGCGCCGCGGTGAACAGCAGGATTTCCGTCTCGGCCGACCAGCGGTCGGGATCGCCCTCAAGGACAAGGCGCCGGATTTCCTCGGCGCCCGGCGATCCTCCGGGCTCGCGCGTCAGCACGACTTCGTGACCCTTCGCGCGCAGGTGTTCCGCCAGAAGGCGCGCCTGCGTCGACTTGCCCGAACCGTCGATTCCCTCGAAGGTGATGAACATCGCGCCTTTTCCGGCAGGCACGGTCAGCTTCCGACCTCGGCCATGACACGGGCCGAGACACGCGCGAAGGCAGCGCGAAGGCGCGTGGTGAAGCCGCCCTTCGCCACCGCCTGCTCAGCCACCAGCGGAACCGTCACCGGCTCCATGTCCGGCACCTCGATCACGAGGTCGGCCAGCTTCTGACCCGCCTCGATCGGCGCCTCGATGGGACCGGTAAAGCTGACCTCGGCCTTCAGCCCTTCACGCGCCAGCGAGGGCAGGAGGATCGTCACATCCTCGGCACTGACGAGGCCGACCTTCGTCGCCTCGCCCAGCCAGACATCGGCATCGGTGATCCGCGTGCCCTTCGTCGCCACCGTCTTCATCGCGAATTCGCGAAAGGCCCAGTTGGCGATGCGCTGCGCCTCTTCGGCGCGCTCGGTCGCATCGCGCAAGCCGCTGACGACAAAGATGATGCGGCGGCCGTTCTGTACGGCGGAACCGACAAGGCCGAAGCCGGCCTCTTCGGTATGGCCGGTTTTCAGGCCGTCGGCGCCGATCCCCATCGCCAGCAGCGGATTGCGGTTGAAGCGGTTGTCGGGGGCGCGGCCGTCATGCTCGAACTCGGTGATCGAGAAGTAGCCGTAATATTCGGGGAACTCCCGGATCAGCCGGATCGCGACGCGGCCAAGGTCGTGCATGCTCATCCGCTGGTTCGGGTGCGGCCAACCCGAGGCATTGGCGAAGGTCGAATTCGTCAGGCCGATGGCCCTGGCGCGTTCGTTCATCTTCTTGGCGAACTCTTCCTCGCTGCCCGAAAGACCCTCGGCCACCACGACGCAGGCATCGTTGCCGGAGTTGACGACGATACCCTTGATAAGCTCCTCGACCGTGGGCCGGTCGTTCTCGTTCAGGAACATCGTCGAGCCGCCCATGGAGCGCGCCTTGGACGAGACGGCGAAGGTGTCGTCGAGCCGCACCCGTCCGTCTTTCAGCGCCTCGAAGAGAAGCTCGACCGTCATCAGCTTGGACATGGAGGCCGGCGGATAGGGCTCGTCCGCGTTCTTGGCCAGAAGGACCGTGTCGGTCTCCATGTCATAGACCCAGGCCGCCCTGGCAATGGTATCGAAGGCGCGCGCGGGCAGCGCCGCCATCAACGCGAGACCCAGAATGACAGCGGCGCGGATCATGGGGGTCTCCCCTCCTTGCTTACTTCGAGACGGGGTAGGCGTCGGGATAGCCGATGCCCTTGACCTTTGCGGCAAGCGCGTTCCTGTCCGCCTCGCTCGCCGCGGGGCCGACGATGACCCGCCAATAGGTCTTGCCGTTGCTCTGGTCGGTCTTCACCTCGGCGCTCATCCCGGCCGCACGCATCTGGCTCGCGGCCCGGTTCGCATTGGCCTCGGTCGAGAAGATGCCGATCTGCACATAGGCGCGCTTCAGCGCGCTCGGCGCCGCGGCCGGGGCCGCGGCAGGGGCGGAGGACGCCTCGGCGCGGTCGATCGCGGCCGCGGCGGAACCGGTCAGCGGCTCGAGCGGCGCCTGCTCGATCGTGCCGGTGCCAGCCGCGGATGCAATGCCGGCATCCTGCGCCGGGATCGCGCTCAGCGGGTCGTTCTTCGGCTTCTTCCTGAGGAAACCGAAAAGGCTTCGCTTCTTGGCCGGCAAGGGTTCGGCGGCGGGCGGTGCGGCATCCGGTTCGCCGACCGCCAGGTCAGCGGTCGCATCTGAGACTGTGTCGGTCGCGGGAAGATCTTCGGGCGTTGGCGCCGCGACCGACACGGCGGGCGCTGCCGCGGCAGCCGGCGCATCGCCCGGCGCCGCTTCCGTTCCCGCCGCGACGACGCCGTCCTCGGTCTCCGGACCGATCTCGGCGTCGGCCGGGACGGCCGCCTCTTCGCGCTTCAGCGCAACGACACTGAGGTCTGCCGGCTGGCCCGCCAGCATTCCCAGCGCCTCGGCGGCATCGGAGGAGACCTGCAGTGCCGGTCCCGGATTGTCGCGCTCGCGCCTGAACAGGGCACCGACGACGGATTTGCCGTTCTTGGTATTGCGGATCATCACCCGCTCGGGGTCCTTCACGTCGGTATGGGCCACCCACACGCCGCCCAGCGAGGGTCGGCCATCCCAGAGGCCGGCGCCCGTCATGTTGAAGACATTCGGCGCCTCGACATCCCGCTCGACCGAAACCGGCGAGGCCGCAAATATGCTGCCGCCCTCGGTCGTTCCCGAAGGCGATGTGCCCGGCACGCAGCCGACAAGGGCCGTCGTGGTCGCCAAGCTCATCAAAAGTCGCAGAGTGCCTTGCCTGTCCATACTCGCCCCCGAAAACGGAACGCGCCCCTTCGTGCGGCGTCGATCCTGCCCCAACGGGGCACCGCCCCGTCTTCGCGGGTGGCACCCTCACCTCGATCTGCTGCGCTTCGTCACGCTTGGAGGGCATACTAGCGGCTCACCCCGGGCAAGAAAAGTCCGCCCGGGCCGCCGAGGCGGAAATCGGCCCGCCCGATCCTTTCAGAATCGCGTGAGGCGGGGTAAGGGCTTCAGACCCCGGATTGCCCGCCGGGGTCAGCGTTCGCGCAGATGGCTGCGACGGACCGGCCGGATGGGTGGCCGAGCGGTTTAAGGCTCTGGTCTTGAAAACCAGCGTGGGGGAAACCCCACCGTGGGTTCGAATCCCACCCCATCCGCCATTTTTGTGAGTTAATATA
>JAGRDU010000082.1:0-8518 GCA_020446905.1 Paracoccaceae bacterium
GTCAAGGACACCTGGGTGCTGGCGGAGTGATGGGATGCTGAGCCGGACCGCAGACAACCTTTTCTGGATCGGCCGCTACATGGAGCGGGCCGAGATGATGGCGCGGCTTCTGGAGGTCGGCGCGCGGATCGCGCTTCTGCCCAATGCCGGACACGGCTACCGCAATGAATGGGATTCACTCCTTCAGGCCTCGGGCACGGCGGCGGGCTTCGCGAAGAAATACGGCGATCCGATCCAGCGCAATATCGAGAGTTTCTTCTTTTTCGACCGCGACAATCCGTCCTCGGTCGCCTCGTGCCTCGAGCGCGCACGGGAGAACGGGAGGATCGTGCGGACGGCGCTGACCAGCCAGGTCTGGGACGCGCTCAACACCGCCTTCCAGGAGCTTCGGCAACTTGAGCGGATGCCGCGGAGCGAGCTGGAGCTGAACCGGCTGACCGAATGGACGATGCGCCATGCGGCGCAGGTGCGGGGCGCCATCGACGCGACGCTCCTGCGCAACGACGGGCACGATTTCCTGGAAATCGGCTACCGGCTGGAGCGGGCGGACAACACGGCACGGCTGATCGACGTGAAATACTACGTCCTTCTGCCGCGTGCGGACTACGTGGGTACCGGACTTGACAGCTATCAGTGGACGACGCTGCTCAGGGCGCTGTCGGCGCACCGGGCGTTCCACTGGGCCTACGGGGGCGAGGTGACGGCGGCAAAGATCGCGGATTTCCTGATCCTGAACCGTCAGTGCCCGCGTTCCCTCCTGACCGCGATTTCGGGCGCGGCCTATCACCTCGACCGGATCGCCGTTTCCTACGGACGGCTGACGCCCGCGCAGGATAACGCCGATGCACTGCGCGACGAACTTGACGCGCTGAAGGTCGAGGCGATCTTCGAGGAGGGGATGCACGAGTTCCTGACGCGGTTCATCCGCCGCGCCTCGGCGCTCTCCTCGGTGGTGCACGAGACGTACCTCTCGGGAGAGATGCGATGATCCTGACCGTCGCGCACCGCACTGTCTACCGTTACGACACGCCGATCCGCGTCGCCGTGCAAAGTTTGCGGCTGACCCCGTCGGCCTTCGATGGACAAAGGGTTTGCGACTGGGTGATCGGCGTCGAGGGCGGCCAGAAGGGCGCGGGCTTCCGCGATGGCGCGGGCGACTGGGTCGAGGGCTGGTCGTTGCGCGGCCCGGCCGAGGAGGTCGCGGTCAGGGTCACGGGAACGGTCGAGACCAGCGACCTCAGCGGGCTTCTGACCGGGCACCGCGAGACGGTGCATCCCGGGGTCTATATGCGCGAGACGCTGGCGACGCGGGCCGATGCCGGCATCGTCGAGTTGAACGCGGCCGTATCGTCGGACCGCTCGGACGCGCTTGGCCGTGCGCACGCGCTGTCCGCCGCCGTCGCCGAGGCCATCGCCTACCGTCCCGGTGCGACCGAGGCGCATACCACGGCGGCCGAGGCGCTCGCCCTCGGCGAAGGCGTCTGCCAGGACCATGCCCATGCGCTGATCGCCTGCGCGCGGCTTTCAGGCCTGCCGGCACGCTATGTCTCGGGCTACCTTTTCGCGACCGAGGACGGCAGCCCGCACGAGGCCGCCCATGCCTGGGCCGAGATCTGGATCGCTGGGCTTGGCTGGATCGGCTTCGATCCGGCCAACCGCTGCTGCCCGGACGCCCGCTATATCCGCATTGGCTCGGGCCTCGACGCCCGCGACGCGGCACCGATCCGGGGCGTCGCGCGCGGCGCATCGAGCGAGACGCTCGAAGTCTCCGTTGCGGTCGGACAATCGCAGCAATAGTGTCGCGGCGGGTGGCTTTGGACGGGAACGGAACATGACCTACTGCGTGGGGCTCTTGCTGAACGAGGGCATGGTGCTTCTGTCCGACACGCGCACCAATGCCGGCCTCGACAACATTGCGATCTACACGAAGATGTTCGTCTTCGAGGAGCCGGGGGAGCGCGTGATAACGATCGTTACCGCCGGCAGCCTGTCGGTGACGCAAACCACGATCGCGCGGCTTCGCGAGGCCACCGAAGAGCCCGACGCCTCGCCCGACACCTCGATCATGCTGGCGCCGACGATGTTGAAAGTGGCCGAGATCGTCGGCGATACCCTCTCGGTGGTGCGCCGGGCTGTCGATGACAAGCTTGCCGCGATGCGGCAGGGGGCCTCGGCCTCGATGATCGTCGCGGGGCAGCGCAAGGGCGGTGCGATGCGCATGTTCCTTGTCTATCCCGAGGGGAATTTCATCGAGGCGACCGAGGACACGCCCTTCCTTCAGATCGGCGAGCACAAATACGGCAAGCCGATCCTCGACCGCGTCGTTCGCCCCGCGACCTCGCTGGCCGATGCGCAGAAGGCGGTGCTCCTGTCCATGGATTCAACACTTCGGTCGAACCTTTCGGTCGGGATGCCGCTTGATATGGCGGTGATCCGGGCAGACGAGTGCAAGGTGGCCTTCCGCCGGCGGATCGAGGCGGGGGACGCGGATTTCGCGAAGATGAGCGCGGCCTGGTCCAAGGCGCTGCGCGACAGCTTCGCCAAGGTCAAAATCTGAGCTTCTCGCGCGGAACGCTGTCAAACAGCCCTGCGGCGGCGTCATAGAAGCGCTGCCGCGTCGCCGGCACCTCCATCATGACCTCATGCTCGGCCTCCGGCACGACGTCCAGCCTGCCGCCCGGCCAGCGCGCCATGCGGGACCGGATCGCCTGCACGTCGACGATACGTTCGCTGCCGCCAAGGACGGTCAGGCAGGGCAGCTTCGGCGAGGGTTGGGCCGCCAGCGCGCGGGTCTCGATCAGCGCCTCGCGCAGCCAGCCGAGCGTTGGCCCGCCGATCGCAAGGTCGGGGTGATCCAGCATCTGATGGCGCATGAAGTCGTACATCGCCGGATCGCGGGTCAGGAGGTTCTCCTCGAACCCGGTCGCCAGGACATAGGTTGTGGGCGAGGTCGCCGGGACATAGCGGTGAGCCTGCCCCAGGATCGGCGCCAGCGACGAGATGCTCCACGCCACGGGACGCATGAAAAAGGGCATCTGGATGCCCCACATCGGCCCCGAGAAGGCGACGGCGCGGACCGGCAGGCCGTGCAGGATCGCGCGGAGGCCGATGCAGCCGCCCATCGAATGCGCGACAAGGAACCAGGGCTCGGGCAGGCGCTCGCCCTTGAGGAAGGCGGTGAAGGCGGCAAGGTCGAGCTGATAGTCGGCGAAGGTTCCGACATGACCCGGCGCGCGATCGTCGAGCAGGCGGTCGGCGATGCCTTGTCCGCGCCAGTCGATCGTCGCGAGGGAATAGCCGCGCGCCGCGAACTCGCGCGCGGCGGGGCCATATTTCTCGACATACTCGGTGCGGCCCGGGAAAAGCAGCACCGTGCCCTTGTCACCGCCGCGCCAGTAGGCGGCGCGGACCTTCACGCCGTCGACCGCCTCAAGCCAGGCAGAGACCGCCCCCGCGGGCGCATCCGCGACGTCTGCGTAGAAGGGGGCGGCGTCCATCGCTCAGGACAGCGCGGCGCCAAGCTGCATCGCAAGGCCCATGTCGCCGTCGATGGCGAGCTTGCCCTGCATGAATGCAGAGGTAGGGTTCACGTCGCCGGCAAGGATCCCCTCGAAGGTCTCGCGGTCGGCGGTCAGCGTCACGTCCGCCTCCTCGTCGCCGGCGCGCACGCCCGCGCCATCGACCATCAGCGCGCCTTCGTCCTTGATGACGAACTTCGCCGTGCCGGAAAAGCCGCCCGAGAATTTCGCGCCGAGTGCGGCCACCGCCGCGTTTACCACTTCGCTCATCGTTCCTCCAAATGTGACCGCCGGGCTCTCGCTTTCCGGCGCTGATCGGCTACACTCTGCCCCGTTATGAACGGTTTAACCACCCATCTGCGGGCGCTTGTCCTCGGCTCTGCCGCAGCGTTATGGGCCGTCGCGCCCGCATTTGGCGGCACCGCGACGCTCGAGGCGCTGTTTGCCGAGCTTGCCGATCCGGACAACCCGGACTGGTCGCGTGCCGAATCGGATATCTTGCGCGCGTGGTCGAAATCCGGCTCTCCCTCGATGGACCTTCTTCTCAAGCGCGGGCAGGAGGCGCTGGAGGCGGGCGATCTTCCGGCGGCGGTCGAGCATCTTACGGCGCTGACGGACCATGCGCCGGAGTTCGCCGAGGGCTTCGCGACACGCGCCTCGGCCTATTTCCTGGAAGGGCAGCTCGGTCCCGCGGTCGCGGACCTTGCGCACACGCTTCAGATCGAGCCGCGGCATTTCGCGGCGCTGGCCGGGCTCGGCGTGATCCTGGAACAGCTCGGCCGCGACGAGGCCGCCCTCGGCGCCTACCGCGCCTCGCTTGCGCTGCACCCGCATCAGGACGAGGTCATTCAGGCGATCGAGCGGCTTGAGAAGAAGACGGGCGGCACGGCACTCTGAAGGCATCCGGCATGACATCCCTGACCACGGGGTCGCGGGTCACGGCGGTCCTCGGGCCGACCAACACCGGCAAGACCCACTACGCCATCGAACGGATGCTGGCGCACCGCACCGGCGTCATCGGCCTGCCTTTGCGGCTTCTGGCGCGCGAGGTCTATGACCGGATCGTCGCGGCGCGGGGGCCCTCCGCCTGCGCGCTGGTGACCGGCGAGGAGCGGATCGTCGGTGCACGTGCGCAATACTGGGTCTGCACGGTCGAGGCGATGCCGACCGACATCGGCTGCGATTTCCTTGCGGTGGACGAGATCCAGCTTTGCGCCGATCCCGAGCGCGGCCACGTCTTCACCGACAGGCTTCTGAACGCGCGGGGGCTGCATGAGACGCTGTTCCTTGGTTCGGACACGATGCGGGGGGCCATCGCGGCGCTGGTGCAGGGCGTCCAGTTCATCCGGCGCGAGCGGTTCTCGACCCTGAGCTACGCAGGTTCGAAAAAGATCAGCCGGATGCCCGCACGGTCGGCCATCGTCGGGTTCTCGGTCGAGAATGTCTATGCCATCGCCGAGCTCTTGCGCCGCCAGAAGGGCGGGGCGGCGGTGGTGATGGGCGCGCTTTCCCCCCGCACCCGCAATGCGCAGGTGGCGATGTACCAGAACGGCGATGTCGATTACCTCGTCGCCACCGACGCGATCGGCATGGGACTCAACCTCGATATCGGCCATGTCGGCTTTTCCGCCACGTCGAAGTTCGACGGCTGGCGGATGCGGCCGCTCTTCCCGCACGAGCTGGCACAGATCGCAGGAAGGGCCGGGCGGCACACCAGCCCCGGAACCTTCGGCGTTACGGGCGAGGCGGGGCCGCTGCCGGACGAGGTGGTGGAGGCGATCGAGAACCACCGCTTTTCGCCGATCCAGCGGCTCAACTGGCGGTCCGGCACACTCGACTTCGGTTCGGCCGAGCGGCTCATCGCCTCGCTTGAGGCCGCGCCGGGCAACACATGGCTGCAGCGCGGCCGCGAGGCGGACGACCTCCATGCGCTGAAGGCGCTGTCCGAGATGCCCGCGGTGCGCGACCGGCTGCGCCACCCGCGTGATCTCAGGCTTCTCTGGGACGTCTGCCGGGTGCCGGATTTCCAGGGCATCTCGCCCACCGAGCACGCGCACCTCCTGCAGCGGATCTTCGGCTTCCTGCAGGATGGGTACGTGCCGGACGACTGGCTTTCGGCACAGATCCGCCGGATCGACAAGACCGAGGGCGATATCGACACATTGTCGAAGCGATTGGCCTATATCCGCACATGGACTTACGTCGCGCAGCGCACCGGATGGGTGAAGGACGAAAGCCATTGGCGGGACGAGACGCGCGCTGTAGAAGACCGCCTGTCGGACGCGCTTCATGCTGCGCTGACGCAGAGATTTGTGGACCGGCGGACCAGCGTGCTTCTCCGCCGGCTCAAGCAGAAGGAGGGCCTCGTGGCCGAGGTGAACGACAAGGGCGAAGTGACGGTCGAGGGCGAATTCGTCGGCCGTCTCGAGGGCTTCCGCTTCCAGCAGGACGGATCGGCCTCTCCCGACGAGGCGAAGACGTTGAAGCAGGCCGCCTATGAGGCCTTGCGCCCCGAGTTCCACCTGCGCGCGGACCGCTTCTACAACGCGCCCGACACCGAGCTGGATTTCACCGAGCAGGGTGGCCTCATGTGGGGCGCCTCGGCAGTCGGCAAGCTGGTCAAGGGCGACGATGTCCTCAAACCGAAGGTCGAGGCCTTTGTCGACGAGGAGGCGGGGTTCGATGTCGCCGAGAAGGTGCGCCGGCGCCTCCAGCATTTCATTGACCGCAAGACGGCGACCCTCTTTGAGCCGCTTCTGAACCTGCAGCGGGACGAGACGCTGAGCGGCCTTGCGCGCGGCTTCGCCTTCCAGCTGGTCGAGGCCCTGGGCGTCCTGCCGCGCGAGGCGGTGGCGAACGAGGTCAAGCAGCTTGATCAGGACATGCGGGGAGCGCTTCGCAAGCATGGCGTGCGGTTCGGCCAGTACACGATCTTCCAGCCGCTTCTGTTGAAGCCCGCGCCGACGCGGCTTCGGCTGGTGCTCTGGTCGCTGTTCGACGGCCTTGCCGAGTTTCCCGAAAGCCCGCCGCCGGGCCTTGTCACCGTGCCGAACATCGACGGGGTGCCAAAGGGCTACTACACGCTGTCGGGCTATCACCCGGCCGGGGCCCGCGCGATCCGGATCGACATGCTGGAACGGCTCGCCGATATCCTGCGCACCTTGGACAGCCGGGCGGGGTTCGAGGCGAATCCCGACATGCTGTCGATCACCGGCATGACGTTGGAGCAGTTCGCCGACCTGATGGCCGGCCTTGGCTACAAGGGCGAGCGCGGTGAGCGCGAGAAGACCCGGACCGAGGCGGTGACGCCGGCGCCCGAGGGCGAGGCGTCCGCCAACCCGATCACAGAAGAGGAAGCGGTGCTTCAGACGGTGACGGAACCGGAGGTGTTCTATACCTTCACCTGGGCGCCAAAGCCGCGCGCGCCCCGCGGGGACCGTCCCCAGCGCGGGCGCGGCGCTCCGGCCGAGGGCGGCGAGCGGCGCGAGGGCAAGCCGCGGAGCGAGCGCGGGGACCGGGGCGAGAGGGGCGATCGGGGAAAACCGCGCGGCGGCAAGCCGCAGGGCAGCAAACCCGGCGGGAAGGGCAAGCGCGAGGACGAGCGTCCCCGCAGCTTCGAGGCGCGGCCCGTGCGGGAAAAGCCGATCGACCCGGACAATCCCTTCGCCGCCGCGCTTATGGGGCTGAAGGACAAGCTCTGACCCCTTGGCCGAGGACCGGATCCGCATCGACAAATGGCTCTGGCAGGCCCGGTTCTGCAAGACCCGCAGCCTGTCGGCAGAGCTGGTATCGGCTGGCAAGCTCAGGCTGAACGGCGCGAGGATGGCCAAGCCCGGCCATGTCGTCGGGCCGGGCGACGTCCTGACCTTCCCGCAAGGCGCGGCGATCCGGGTGGTCCGGGTCCTTGCCTGCGGGATGCGGCGCGGCCCCGCGCCCGAGGCCCGCGCGCTTTACGAGGACCTCGCCCCGGCGCCACAGGCGGACGCGAACGGCGCCTGACTGCGACCTTGCGGCTGCAAGGCGTGTCTTGCATGGCCGGGGCCTTGCCGCTAGGTGTCGTGCAAACCAAAGTTCTGGATGTCGCCCATGACCTATATCGTCACCGACAACTGCATTGCCTGCAAATACACCGACTGCGTCGAGGTGTGCCCCGTGGACTGCTTCTACGAGGGCGAGAACATGCTGGTGATCCATCCCGACGAGTGCATCGACTGCGGCGTCTGCGAGCCCGAGTGCCCTGCCGACGCGATCCGGCCCGACACCGAGCCGGACATGGAGAAATGGGTCGAGTTCAACCGCAAGTACTCGGAAATGTGGCCGGTCATCACCCAGCGCAAGGACCCTTTGCCCGAAGCCGAGGCGCGGGACGGCGAGACGGGGAAGCTGGACAAGTACTTCTCGGAGGTCGCTGGCCCCGGCGACTGATTCGCGCAGGCGATTCGATTCGCCGCGACGGCAGTGCTGCAAGGGAAAAAACGTGCCGGAGCGGGGGTTTCTTCGCTGCTGCAGGGCGGCATGACCTTTGGCGCGACGTTGCGGCCCTTTGAAATTCTCTGAAATTCTGTTATATGGTTGTGACAATTGGGCCGGGATCGGACCTGACGCGCACCACCACGCGCAGATGGGGGTAAATCGAAGTGACGCTGCCGAACGGGGGCCAGGGGGCCGCTGGGCGGTTCTTCGACGCCGAAACACGGGCCCGCTAGCAAGGATCGCGCCTGAGATGAACAAGACCAAGAAGACCGATTTCCGTCCGAACGACTTCGTTGTCTATCCTGCGCATGGCGTGGGCAAGATCATGGCGGTCGAGGAGCAGGAGATCGCCGGGCTGAAGCTCGAGCTTTTCGTCATCTCGTTCGAGAAGGACAAGATGACCCTGCGCGTGCCGACGCACAAGGCGACCGAGATCGGGATGCGCCAGCTCTCGTCGCCGGACCTCGTGTCCAAGGCGCTCGACACGCTGAAGGGCAAGGCCAAGGTCAAGCGCGCCATGTGGTCGC
>JAGRDU010000082.1:8529-17861 GCA_020446905.1 Paracoccaceae bacterium
GCAGAAGATCAACTCGGGCGACCTTATGGCGATCGCCGAGGTCGTGCGCGACCTCCATCGTTCGGACGACCAGCGCGAGCAGAGCTATTCGGAGCGTCAGCTCTATGAGGCTGCGCTGGAGCGTCTGACTCGTGAGGTTGCCGCCGTTGCCGGGACCGACGAAGCCGGCGCGCAGAAGAAGGTCGACGACGTCCTTCTGTCCCGCGCCGCCTGAGGTCGCGCCCGAAACTATCTGGAAACCGCGGTGCCGCAGGGCGCCGCGGTTTTCATTTGGCCTCGCGGAACGGGTCGCCGTTCAGCCGGTGGAACAGGTGGGTGAAGGTCGCCGCGCCGAGAACCGGGATCAGCAAGTTGACGACCGGCACCGAGAGGGGCGCGGCCATCAGAAGCCCGGCAGCGAAGATCTGGCCGGAATGGCGCTTGCGGAGCGCCATTGCGCCACCCCGGCCAAGGCGGCGCATCGCCGCCATCTGGAAATATTCGCGACCGAGGAGGAACCCGTTCACCGCCCAGAAGACCAGCGGCGCGAAGGGGCCGGAGAGGAAGTAGACCACCAGCGCGACAAGGTTCGCGATCAGGATCACGCCGAGGAACTTCAGGCTGTCGGCAAGGGCCTCGCCGAAGGGTTGCCTTAAGGGGGCGGGAAGGCCGGGATAGTGCCGCGCCTCGACCGCGTCCGCGACATCGTCGAGGAAGATGCCGGTGAAGGCCGAGGCGACCGGCACCATGAGGAAGATCGAGAGCACCAGCATCAGCGCGAGCGACCCCCAGCTCAGAAGGTCCTGCACCCAGGCAATCTCGCCGATCCACGGCAAGGTGAAGCTCGCCGGGACAAACCAGCCGATCATGCCCACGGTGATCGCATAGATCCCCCCGAGGAGCGCCAGCGCCAAAAGTATGCCAAGCACCAGCACCTTCAGGAACCGCCGGTCGTGAAGCTGGCCGAGCGCTTTCAGGAAATCCCCGAGGATCATCGGGTCACTCCCGGACCCAGGTCGTGATCGCCACGACGTCCGGACGCGGCCGGTCGGGCGGGGCGGAGGTGGCGGTGCCGATATGGATGAGGCCCGCGATGCGCTCCCCCTCGGCAAGGCCAAGTGCGTTTGCCGCGAAGTCTGCGTCGTGGACATGCCAGCCGGTCAGCCAGGAGGCGTCCCAGCCCGACGCGAGGCAGGCGTTGACCAGCGTCAGGCAGACCGCCCCGGCCGAAAGAACCTGCTCCAGTTCCGGCACCTTGTCGGTCGGGCGCGGGACCATGACGACGGCGACGATGAGATCGGCGTCGGCGAATTGCGCGACCCCCTTCGCGATGCGCTCGGGGTCGAGGCCCAAAGCCTCGCCGCGCGCCTGGGCGAGGCGGGCGAGGCGCGTGAGCGCGGGTTTTTCGAGGACGAGGAAACGCCAGGGCTCCAGCTTGCCGTGGTCGGGCACGCGCGCGGCGGCGGTCAGGATCGGCATCAGTTCCGCCTCGGTCGGGACCGGCGGGCGGAGAAGTTTCGCGGGGCGCGAGCGGCGGGTCAGGAGAAATTCCATCGCCGCGGGGTTCGGGGTGGTCATGGCGCATCCTTTCGCAGTTGCGGCGGATCATGCCCAATCGGGGGCCGGGTGCAAGGCTGGCCCGAAGGTGCGGGGCAGGGTAGGAAGGCGCATGAGCGACTTGTCCCACCTTGCGACCCCCGGCGCCGAGATCGCGGTGCGCGTGACGCCAAAGGCCTCGCGCAATGCGGTGGTCGTCGAAGAGGGCGCGATTCGGGTCTATGTGACCGTGGTGCCCGAGGGCGGCAAGGCGACGGCGGCGGTGGTGAAACTCTTGGCCAAGGCGCTTGGCGTCGCGAAGACGCGGCTGGTGCTTCTCCGGGGCGAAACGTCGCGGGACAAGGTGTTTCGGCTGGACTAGTCGGCGATCTTCACCGGCTGCCCGTGCGGCGTCGCGAGATAGGCCGCTTCCCATGCCACCTTTGCCTTCAAAGCCTCGGCGGTCGGGGCGTGGCCCCTCGCGTCGAGGAAGCCTTCGAGCGTCTCAAGCCAGGCGGCGTAGTAATCCGCGCCGCCGTCCTGCGCCCGCTCCGCGCCGCGCCGCTTCAAGGTTGCGCCGAAGGCCGCTGCCCAGTCGGGCCAGGCGAAGTGCCCCGCCTCGTTCAGCGCCACGGTCAGCGCGAAAAGCTGCGCCTGCCAGGGTTCGTCGAATTTCGAGGGCTCGGGCGCGCTCATGCCGGCTCCAGATAGCTTTCCCAGAGGTCGAGCGTGACCTCGTCGCCCTCCCGTTCCGCCGCGCCCCAGAGGTCATCGGCGGCGAAGGCGACTGTGTAGAGCGGTTCTGGCCGCTCGCCGAGACCGTGGGCGTTTGTGTCGGGCAGGACATGGGCGCCGTGGGACAGGATCACGGTCCCGACATGCCCTGCGGCATAGGCGGGCAGGCGGGTGTGGCCGCCCTCCAGATGCGTGTTGCGCGCGGGCAGGCGGGTGCGGACGCGGGCGCCGAGGGTGAAGGCAGGGGCGGCGCCGGGGCGGGTGTAGGGCGAGCCCTTGGCGAGGGCCGGGGCGACCTTGGCGGCGGTGAAGAGCCGATCGTGCGGCGGCGCGGGATCGGCGGTGCCGGCGGCAAGCTCCTCGCGCGTCACAAGGCCCTTGGCGACGAGAAGGTCGGCGAGCGCGGCGATCCACTTCTCGTAGTAGGAAAAGCGCGCGTAGTCCTTCGGAGCCAGGCTTTCGCGCGCGTGGCGCGAAGTGTCGATGGACCATGCGCCGAGGCCCCCGGCCGCGAGGGTGAGCAGAAGCGCCTTCTTCTGCCAGTCGGCGCCAATGGGGACCATGCCCTGCGGTTCGGGGACCACCGGCCCGTCACCGTACCGCCCGCCCATGTCGTGGACGCGGGTCATGCCGGCGCCCCCGCAAGGCCGGTGCCGATCATGCTGTCGCGGGTGACGAGCGCGGCGAGGGCGGCCTCGTCCAGCCCCTCGGTCCCCTCGGGGCGCATCGGGATCACGAGGTAGCGGACCTCGGCGGTGGAATCCCAGACGCGGACCTTCTGGCTGTCGGGCAGGGTGACGCCGAACTCCGCCAGCACCTTCCGCGGCTCGCGTACCGCGCGGGCGCGGTAGGCGTCGGATTTGTACCAGGCGGGCGGGATGCCGAGGAGCGGCCATGGGTAGCAGGAGCAGAGCGTGCAGACGACCATGTTATGGGTGTCCGCGGTGTTCTCGACCGCGACGACATGTTCGCCCTGCCGGCCGGAGATGTCCATTTCGGCCACCGCGGCGGTGGCGCCCGCAAGAAGGCGCGCGCGGAATTCGGGGTCAGTCCAGGCGCGGGCGACGACCTTGGCGCCGAGATGGGGGCCGACTTTCCGTTCATAGGTGTCGAGGATCGCGTCCATTGCCGCAGGATCGACGAGGCCCTTGCGGGTGAGGATGGTTTCCAGCGCCTTGACCCGGAGCGCGGGGTCCGAGGGGAGGAGCGAGTGGGGGTGGTCGTGGTGATCGTGGGGCATGGAGGGGTTTCCACTGGGGCGCGCGGGTTGCCGCGTCGGGATCATGCGGCGCGGCCGTTCCGGCCGCAAGAGATGTCTCGGGCGCGCGGGGCGCGCCCTCGGGCTTGCCTTCGGCGGGAGTATTTCGGGACAGAAAGAGGTCGGTGCCCGAAATGCGGCGGAGTGGGCTGTGGAATCGGTTAGGGTCGAGGGCATGATGTTCGATCTGCCCGATGATGACGTTCTTTATGCCGCGCTTCTGGCGCGCGATCCTTCCTACGAGGGGCGGGCCTTTGTCGGCGTTGCCTCGACGGGCATCTTCTGCCGGCTGACCTGTCCGGCGAAGAAACCCCTTCGGCGGAACTGCCATTTCTTCGGGACGGTCGCCGAGGCTGCCGCCGAGGGGTTCCGGCCCTGCAAGCGGTGCCGACCGCTCGGCGGGGCGGAGCCCTTTGTCGAGGCGCTGCTGGCGGCGCTGCAGGACGACCCGGCGCGGCGCTGGGGGGAGGGGGATCTGGTGGCTTTGGGGCACGATCCCTCCACCGTGCGGCGGGCCTTCAGGCGGCAGTTCGGGGTGACTTTCCTTGACATGGCGCGCGCGGCGCGGCTCAGGTCGGGGTTCGGGACGCTGAGGGAGGGCGGCCGCGTGATCGAGGCGCAGCTGGAGGCAGGGTTCGCCTCGGGTTCGGGGTTTCGGTCGGCCTTCGCGCGGCTTCTGGGGCGGGCGCCGGGGGCCTTCACCGGGCGCGAGATGCTGAAAGCGGACTGGATCGAGACCCCCTTGGGCGGGATGATCGCAGTGGTGGACGCCCGGGCGCTGCATCTTCTGGAGTTCGCCGACCGCAAGGCGCTTCCGTCGGAGCTGAAGCGGCTCTCGGGTCTCGTGAAGGGTGATCTCGGGATCGGGCGGACCTTGGTGACGGACCGGGTGGAGGCGGAGCTTGCCGCCTATTTCGGCGGTGAAGAGGCGGCGTTCACCGTGCCGCTGGCGCTGCATGGGTCGGACTTCACCCGCGCGGTCTGGGACGAGCTGCGCCGCATCCCCGCGGGCGCGACGCGAAGTTATACTCAGATCGCCGCCGCGATCGGGCGCCCCTCGGCGGTGCGGGCGGTGGCGCGGGCGAACGGGGCGAACCAGATCGCGATCGTGATCCCCTGCCACCGGGTGATCGGCGAGGACGGGTCCCTCACCGGTTACGGCGGCGGCCTGTGGCGGAAGGAACGGCTGATCGCGCTGGAGCGGGGGTATGCCGGGCGCGGGGGTGGCGGCCGGGGGCAGGCTTCGTCTTGCGCGCCCGTCCCCCGGATTGCCTGACGGTCATGCTTCGGCTAAGGTCGAACTATGACCGAGAGCCCGAACATCGTCCGCATTGCAGCCCTCATCGGCGATCCTGCCCGGGCGGGGATGCTGCTCGCGCTCATGCGGGGGCAGGCCCTTACGGCGAGCGAACTGGCGCATGAGGCCGGGGTGGCGCTGTCGACCGCTTCGGGCCACCTGGCGCAGCTGGAGGCCGGGGGTCTGATCGCGGCGCGGAAATCGGGGCGGCACAAGTATTTCGCGCTTGCCGGGGAAGGCGCGGCCGGGGTGATCGAGGCGCTGATGGGCTTTGCCGGAGAGGCGGGACCGAAACGGGCGCCGGGGCCGCGCGATCCGGCGCTGCGAGTGGCGCGGGTCTGCTACAACCATCTCGCCGGGTCGAAGGGGGTGCAGCTTTACGACAGCCTTCTGGCGCGGGGCTTCGTCGTCGCGGCGCAAGGGGGGCTTGCGCTCAGTGCGAAAGGGCGGGAGTTCGCGGAAGGGTTCGGGGTCACGCCCGAGGCGCTCGACGGCGGTCGGCCACCGCAATGCCGCGAATGCCTCGACTGGTCGATGCGGCGATCGCATCTCGGCGGCCGTGTCGGTCGGGCGTTCCTGACGGCGATCGAGGGCAAGGGCTGGGCGCGGCGGAAGCCGGGGTCGCGGGTCATCGCCTTCAGCCCGGAAGGCGCGCGGGCCTTTGGCCTGGCGTTCCCGGCGGCAAAGGGCGATGAATCACTTGACCTTCACCGGGACGGGGGGTAAAGCCCCCGGACGGAATTCGGGCCCCCGCCATGGCGGCGCCCATTGCTTTACCAGAATGCCGGGCCAGACGCCCAAGCCACGAAGGAAGAAACCCATGTCGCGCGTTTGCGAACTGACCGGTAAGGGCCCGATGTCGGGCAACAACGTGAGCCACGCGAACAACAAGACGCGTCGCCGCTTCCTGCCGAACCTCAACGATGTCACGCTGATCTCGGACGCGCTTGGCCAGTCGTTCAAGCTGCGCATTTCGGCGGCTGCACTGCGCTCGGTCGACCATCGCGGCGGCCTTGACGCGTTCCTTGCGAAGGCCAAGGACGTGGAGCTTTCGGCGAAGGCGCTGAAGATCAAGAAGGACATCGCCAAGGCCCAGGCCGCGGCCTGATCCCTTCGCACCTTATCGCAAGGGCCCCGCTTCGGCGGGGCCTTCTGCTTTCGCATGCTGCTCTCCTGCGACAAAACCCCGTCGGACGCGCCGCTTCCCTCTGCTCGTCCGGGCGGATAAAAGGGGCGACATGACCGCCCGCGCCCTGCGACAGATGATTGCGCTCCTCCTCGCCGTCACCGTGACGGCGATGGGGTTTGCCGCGGCTTCGGCGCGGGGGCAGACGGTGGTCGGCGGGCAGGTCGTGGTCCTCTGTTCGGACGGCGGCCTCGTGCAGGTCACGCTGGATGCGGACGGCAACCCGACGGGGGGTAGCCACCTTTGCCCCGACCTTGCCGCCGCGCTTCTGGCCGCCCATGCGCTGGCGCTGCCCGAGGTCTCGCGGCCCGAGACGCTGGCGACGCGGGTCACTGCCCTGCAGCCGCGCCTTCTTGCCTCGCATCCCGTACCGCACGCCCTTGCGCGCGGACCTCCGGTTTCGGCCTGATCCCTACATCAGTCTGAAACCAAAGGAGAAAACGAGATGCACTTCCTGCAAACCACTCTGGCCGCCGCCGCGGCCCTGATCGCCCTGCCGGCCTGCGCCGCCGATACGATCACGGTAAAGGACGCCTATGCCCGCTTCATGCCGGGCGCGATGGCGGGCGCCGCGTTCATGGTGATCGAGAACACCGGCGATGCGGACGACCAGCTCATCGACGCGGCCTCGGACGTTTCGATGCGGACCGAACTGCACACCCACAAGGCGGGCGCCGACGGCATGATGCAGATGATCCATGTGCCCGAGGGCTTCACCATCCCGGCGCATGGCGACCACCTGCTTCAGCGCGGCGGCGATCATGTGATGTTCATGGGGCTGAAGGAACGCCCGGCCGAGGGCGCGATGGTCCATCTCACGCTGACCTTCGAAAAGGCCGGCACGGTCGAGGTGGACGTGCCGGTGGACAGCAAGCGCTGAGCCCCCGGACGGCGCGCGGGGCCGCCTCGCGCGCCGATGGAGATCCGTGTCGCATTCCGGCGCAGGCGTCGTTTTCGGCGCGGAAAGGCGGGCGCGCGGCGGGCATGAGGGCGCACGCCAGATGCGGTGCCCGATGTTCACGCCCTATACGCTCCCCGATGCCTTCACGCCCGCGGAATGCGACGCCATCGTCGCGCTTGCCGCCTCGGCGCCTCTCGACGACGCGGGCCTTGTGAGGGACGCTTCGGATCACAACATCCGCCGCGCCGATCTCGCCTGGCTGGACGAGCGGGAGGGGGCGGAATGGGTCATGGACCGGATCATCACGCTCGTCGCGCGGGCCAACCGGGAGGCCTTCGACTTCGCCCTGACCGAGTTTGCCGAGAGCGCGCAGGTCGCCCGTTACGGGGCCGAGCGCGAGGGGCATTTCGACTGGCATTCCGACATCGGCGCGGGCGCGGTAGCGTCGAAGCGCAAGCTGACGATGGTGGTGCAACTGTCCGAGCCTTCGGCCTATACAGGGGCGTCCTAGAGCTGATGCCGGCCGCGAAGGTGATCGCGGCCGCGCCCGCCCGCGGTACGGCGACTGTGTTCCCGAGCTTCGTTCTTCACCGTGTCACGCCGGTGACGGAAGGCACGCGCTGGTCGCTGACCATCTGGGCGCACGGGCCGGCGTTCCGCTAGGGGGCGCTGCCCCCATCGCCCGGCCGGGCGATTCCCCCGGAGTATTCGTGCCAAGAAGAAGGTCAGGGCGCGGCGATGAGGCTCTCGACCCACGCGGGGACGACCTCGGTTGCCGGGCCATGGCGTGCCCGGTCGAAAAGGCCCGCGTTTCGAGAGGGTTCGAGGTTGAGCTCGAGCGTTTCGGCGCCTGCGTCCTTCGCGTCGGCGGCGAAACCGGCAGCGGGATAGACCGTCCCCGAGGTCCCGATCGAGACGAAAACGTCCGCACTTTCGAGGGCGCGCGCAATGCGGCCCAGGTGATAGGGCGTCTCGCCGAACCAGACGACGTCGGGGCGCGTGGCGGTCCGGTTGCAGACCGGGCAGGTGTCGGTGGGCGCCATCTCGTCCGGCGCGGGCCAGCGGTGGGCGCAGGCGGCGCAGAGCGCGGTGAGGTGGGTGCCGTGCATGTGGATCACCTCGGGGCTGCCGGCGCGTTCGTGGAGGTCGTCGACGTTCTGGGTGACGAGGGTGACGCGGCCGGGCCAGTCGCGGGCCAGACGGGCGAGGGCATGGTGGGCGGCGTTCGGGGCGACCTTGCGGACATTGGCGCGGCGCCAGTTGTAGAACTCGAGGACGAAGGCGGGATCGCGGGTGAAGCCCTCGGGGGTCGCGAGGTCCCGCCAGTCATAGCGCGACCAGAGCCCGCCGATATCGCGAAAGGTGCCAAGCCCGCTTTCGGCCGAGATGCCGGCGCCAGTCAGGATGACGATATGTGCCTTGCGGTCCTGCATCGCGGCCTGCCTCAGCCTTCTCCCCGTATCCCGTTCATATGACTGCGTTTTCCGGCTGCGGCAGGCCGGAAGCGGGCCGCACTCAGGGCAGGGGCGTCGCCGGATAGCCCTCGGCGGCGAGGGCCTTCAGCACCATGTCCGCGGGCGTCTTCGTCTCGACCTGCACGGTGTGGGCGCCGAGGTCGACAACCACGTCTGCGGTGCTGTCGAGGTCGATGATGGTGCGCTCCACGGTCGCCTTGCAGTGTCCGCAGGTCATGTCGGGGATCGAGAGTTTCATGGGCTGGCCTCCGTCTGTCCCCCCTAGATCGGACGCCGCCGCGCCCCCGTCAAGGGGGAGCCGGGTCCGTTCGGGCGCCATGGTTTTCCCGTCCCATCCCCGTAGGTTTCCCGTAGGACTTCCGTAGCTACAGCGCGTTCGGGGCGTTCATGCCCCGGAAAGGACGGGCAGCGCCCGAAATTGGCCCCACCCGTCCCCGCCCGGTCAGTTGGGCGCGGCGTATTTCGCGGCGATGGCGCCGGCCGCCTTCTGCGCCTTCGTGAACTCGGCCGAGGTGAAGCACTGCACGGTCTTGAGGCCCGAGACCGCCCCGGTCGATCCCGCGACCATCAGCGCGGCGAGCATCCCGGTCAGGTCGTCGGCGGTGACGCGCATGATGAAGTCGGTCTCGCCGGTCGTCACGAAGTAGCTTTCGAGCTTGCCGCCAGACGCCTTCACCAGCGCGGCGGTCGCCTTTTCCCGGTCACTCGGGTTCGCAATCATCCCCTTCATCGCGGCGGCGGTGTAGCTGCCGGTGATGATGTACATGGCCATGATCTGGTCCCTCCCGGGCGGGCACTCGCACACCCGGCCGGCGGTATGCCTGCCGATCCCGGAGACCCACCCGGGGAGGAGGATAGCATGAAATGGGGGGCGGAGGGAGGTGGGAGGTGGCACCCCTCCCCTTCGTGGGGAGGGGCCGGGGGGATAGGGCGCCCCCCACCCTCTCCCTCCCCCACGAGGGGGG
>JAGRDU010000008.1 GCA_020446905.1 Paracoccaceae bacterium
CGCCCTCGCGGCGGATCTCGTCGTGGCCCGACCGCTTCGACAGCATCGTCACCCGCGCCGCCTCGACCGTCAGCTTCACATCGTCGACCTCGGCGCGAAGCGCGGTCAGGTCGGGCAGCTCCGCCACCGCCGCCTCGGCGTCGCTCAGCCGCCCCCGCGCCGCCTCGGCCTCTTCGGCATGGCGCGCCACGGCGAGGTTCGCGCTTTCCAGCTTGCCACCCGCTATCGACCGGTCCGCCTCGGCCTTCGACACCGCGCGCGAGGCTTCCGCCACCTGCCGGTCCGCCTCGCGACGGGCCTCCCGCGCCCCTCGATCCGCCTCGGTCGTCCGCGACAACTGCTTCGTCAGATGCTCATGAGCCTGCCGCGCGCCCTCTGCCCGACCGTTCGCTTCCTCAAGATCGCGCTTGAGGTCGGTCAGGCGGTTCAACTGCTGCAAACGCAACGCCGCCGCCGTCGGCGCATCCTCGGCCGCCGCGCGGAACCCGTCCCAGCGCCAGAGATCGCCCTCGGCGCTGACAAGTCTCTGCCCCGGCCTCAGCAGCACCTGAAGCCGCGCCCCGTCCTTCCGGTCACAAAGCCCGATCTGCCCGATCCGCCGCGCCAGAACCGGCGGCACCGTGACATGCGACGACAGCGGCGTGACACCCTCGGGTAGCGGATAGGCCTCGCCATAGCCCGCCAGCACCGCCCAGCCCGAGGCGGTGTCACCCGACACTTCCGGCGCGCGCAGGTCATCCGCCAAGGCCGCGCCCAAAGCCTTCTCGAAACCCTTGCGCACCTCGACCCGGTCGAGGATCTGCTTGCCCGAGGACGCCTCGCGCTCCACCAGCTTCAAAAGCGCCGCCGCCTCGGCCTTGAGCGCGGCGAACTCGCCATCCGCCTCGGACCGCGCCGCCCGCGCCTCGGCCTCGCGCGCCTGCGTGTCGGTCCGCGCCTCGTCGGCCTCGGCCAGCGCCCGCTCCGCCGCTTCCGCCGCCGCCGTCGCCGTTGCCAAACGCGCCTCGGCCGCGCCGTGGTCTTCAGCCGCCCGCGCCAGCGCCGCCTCGGCCTCTGCCGCCGCCGCCTTCGCGCGCGCCGCCTCGGCCTCGGATTTCTCCAGCGTGGAGCGGCTGTCCGAAAGCATCCTTTGCGCCGACTGATGCCGCGCCGAAAGCCGCGCCACATCCTCGGTCAGCTCCGACAGCGCGCCTTCGCGTTCCGACAAAACCCGCGCCGCATCCTGCGCCGCTTCCATCGCGCCCGCCAGGCGCTCGTCATGCCCCTCGGCAGCCGCCGTCAGCTCCGCATGTTCCTCGGTCAGCCGCGCGATGGTCTCGCCCGCGTCCCGGTTCAGCCCCGCCTCGCGTTCCATGTCGCGGCTCAGCTGGTCGATCCGCGCCTTGAGCGCCTCGATAGCCTTCAGCGCCCGGTCTTCTTCGTCCTTCAGCGCGTCGCGCTCCACCTGCAACCGCTGCAACACCGCCGAGGCCACCGCCTCTTCCTCGCGAAGCGGCGGCAGGGCCTCGTCCCGCTCGCCCCGCAGCTTCGCGGCAGCCCGCGCCGCTGCCTCGGCCTGCGCCGCCGCCCGCGTCCGCTCCGTCAGGTCCGCCTCGGCCTTCGCCCGCGCCTGATCCGCCTCGCGCCAGCGCCGGTAAAGAAGCATCCCCTCGGCCCGGCGCAATTCCTCACCGATCTCCCGGTAACGCGCCGCCTGCTTCGCCTGCCGCCCAAGCTGCGAGAGCTGCTGCGCCAGTTGCTCGACCACGTCGTCGACCCGTGCAAGGTTCTGCTCGGTCCCGTTCAGCTTCAGCTCTGCCTCGTGGCGCCGCTGATAAAGCCCGGAAATCCCTGCCGCCTCTTCCAGGATCCGCCGCCGGTTCTTCGGCTTGGCGTTGATAAGCTCGGCGATCTGCCCCTGCCGCACCAACGCCGGCGAATGCGCCCCGGTCGAGGCATCGGCGAACAGCATCTGCACATCGCGCGCCCGGACATCCTTGGCATTCGCCTTGTAGGCCGACCCCGCATCTCGCGTGATCCGACGGACGATCTCAAGCGCGTCCTGATCGTTGAAACCCGACGGCGCCAGCCGCTCGGAATTGTCGATGGTCAGCGCCACCTCGGCAAAGTTGCGCGCCGGCCGCGTGGCCGCACCGGCGAAGATCACGTCCTCCATCCCGCCGCCCCGCATCGCCGAGGCGCGGTTCTCGCCCATGACCCAGCGCAGGGCTTCAAGAAGGTTCGACTTGCCGCAGCCGTTCGGCCCGACGACCCCGGTCAGCCCCTCATGGATGACAAGGTCGGTCGGATCGACGAAGCTCTTGAAGCCGTTCAGTCTCAGCCGTGTGAAGCGCAAGGGTGGTCCCCGATTCCCGTGGACCGACATCCTTGGGCGACCGCCCCCCACGAGTCAACTTTGGCCCACTGCATATCGCGGGACATCGGCGGTTTTCCACAAGATATCGCGGAACCCGCGCCGCCTAACCGAGGTTCAGCATGAAACGCCGCCCGCGGTGCGGCCGCTCCTCGAACCCCAGCGACAGGTAGAAATCCTGCGCCGCCGCGTTGTCTTCGGCCGTTCCGACGATGATCCGGGCGCAGCCGGCCGCGCGCGCCATGGCACTGCCCGCCGCGACCAGGGCCCGCCCGACACCGGTGCCGCGCTGTGCCTCCTCGACGTAAAGGTGCTGCATGTCATAGGCCCGCATCCCGTGCGCGATCCAGAGGAACGGCACGAAATTCGCATAGCCGACGGGCCGCCCCGCCCGCTCCGCGACAAGCATCCGGCACCACGGCGCCTCGCCGAGCGCATCGCGGGCCAGAAGGGCGGCATCCGTCCGAGCGGTGTCGCCGTGAAAGGCCGCCAGCGCATGAATCATCTTCACCACCGCCGGCAGGTCCTCCTCCCGCAGGGCGCGTACCGGGGTCATTTCCGCTGCCATCCGCGCCTCCGAACATCCCGGGTTGCCCCGACGCTAGCCCGCTTGACGCGGCCCGGCAATCGCCTTGACCCCCGGCGGATGCGAGGGCCTAATCGGGCCATTCTCAAGGAGAGTCGGCCATGGACGGTGGAACCGGACGATGCCTCTGCGGCGCGGTGCGCTATGCGTTCAGCACGCCGCCGAACTGGCAGGTCCATTGCCACTGCGAAAGCTGCCGCCGCGCGACCGCCTCCGCCTTCACCAGTTTCCTCGGCGTGCCCCTCGCCTCGTTCCACTGGACCAACGCCGCGCCCGCGACCTATGCCTCCTCGCCCGGGGTGACTCGGTCCTTCTGCCCCGCCTGCGGCACGCCGATGGCCTATCAGACAACGGACCGCGCGCATGAGATCGACCTTTATGCCGCGACGCTCGACCGACCCGAGGCCTACCGCGCCACCGCTCATGTGCACTATGACGAACACCTGCCCTGGCTGCACCTCGCCGACGGCCTGCCCACACTCTACACGCCGCGCCGCCTGACGCCCCGGGACGCAATGACCCCGGTCCTCTCGCTGATCCGCGAAAGCTTTGCCTATATGGACGGCGTGATTGACCCCCCCTCGTCCATGCACCGGCTGACCGAGGCCGACCTCGCCCGGCAGGCGGAGGAGGCCGAGATCTGGGTGCTGGAGGACCTCGGCGAAACCGTCGCCTGCGTCACACTGACCCCGCGCGCGGACCATCTCTACATCGGCAAGCTCGCGGTCGCCGAAACCCACCGCGGCCGCGGCCTCTCGCGCCAGCTTGTCAGCCATGCCGAAGCACGGGCGAAGGCGCTCGACCTCGACACGCTCGAACTGCAAAGCCGGGTGGAGCTGACCCAGAACCACGCCGCCTTCCGCGCCATGGGGTTCGGGAAGACAGGTGAAAGCGCGCATCCGGGCTACGACCGCGCGACCTCCCTCACCTTCCGCAAAGCCGTCTGACAGGCGGTTCTCTATAGACTGTCTTCGACGCGAAAGCCCTCGGGGATACCGTCCCGCCCCTCCAGCACCAGATCGGCCATCACATCGGCCACCTTCGGCGCCATGCCGAAGCCGATCTTGAACCCGCCGTTGGCGATGTAGTGCCTGTCGCGGCCCGGCCAAGGCCCCAGCATCGGCGCGCGGCTCTTCGCGCGCGGCCGCACCCCGGCCCAGCGCTCGATCACCGGCGCCTCCCGCAGCATCGGACAGAGCGCCCGCGCGCGTTCGATCAGAGCCTCGACCTGACCGTCCACCGCCGACCCATCCGCGAAGTCCCGCTCCGACGTGGACCCGACCGCCACCGTCCCGTCCTGATGCGGCACGATATGCAGCCCCTCGGCAAAGATCTGCGGCCGCGCCCCCGCCTCGCAGGCAAACAGCGCCGCCTGCCCCTTCACGCCCGCCCCGACCTTGCGCCCGACCTCCGAAGACAGAACCTCCAGCCCCGCCATCCCGGTCGCCCAGACCACCGCAGTTCTTCTTGGCCCCAATACTCCCGCCGGAGGCTCCACCCTCCCCTCCTCGACCACGCCCCCCTTGGTGCGGATCGCCGCCACCAGCGCCCGCGCCGCCGCGCGCGGGTTCAGCCGCGCCGTCAGCGTGTCCTCGACCATCAGCCCGGTCGCACTCTCCGGCGCCCAGCCATCGGGTGGCGACTTCACCACGCGCCACCCCGCGCGCCCCCGCCAGAATTCTGCCGCCCCAGCTTCGCGTCCGCGCGCCATCTCCACCGCCGCATCGTCCGCCAAAGGCTGCCACCGGCCGGAGCGCAGATAGCCCGGGTCAATCCCCGACACCGCCGCCACCTCGCCCCAGAATCCCTCCGCCATGAGAAGGCTCTCCAACTGGAACGCCTTCTTCGGATTCCAGGTCTCCGGCACATGCGGCGCCAGCGCCCCGACGATCCCGCCCGAGGACCCCGCCCCGATCCGCGCCGCTTCGCACAGATGCACCCGCGCCCCTCGCCGGACGCAGGCCCAGGCGACGGAAAGCCCAAAGATCCCGCCCCCCATCACCACGACATCCGCCGTTGCCATTGCCGCCGCCTTCCGACTAACTCCGCACGAAGGGGTACGCGAGATGACACCGAAGAACCAGTCCGAGCGCGTGACATGGAAGGACGGCACCCCCGTCTCCACCCTCTTCGACGACCCCTATTTCTCGCTGGCCGATGGCCTCGCGGAAACCCGCCACACCTTCCTGGACGGCAATGACCTGCCCGCCCGCTTCCGCCCCGGCTTTCACATCGCCGAGCTTGGCTTCGGCACCGGCCTCAACCTCATCGCGTCCGTCCTGTGCTGGCAGGCCGCCGGCCGACCCGGCCGCTTCCGCTACACCAGCTTCGAGGTCTTCCCGATGCCCGCCGCCGACATGGACGCGGCCCTCACCGCCTTCCCCGAGGCGCACGCCGCCGCCGCCCCCCTCCTCGCCGCCTGGGACGAAGGCAACCGCCGCTTCCCCTTCGGCCCCGCCGACGTCACCGTCGTCACGGGTGACGCCCGCGAAACCCTCCCCGCATGGGACGGCAAAGCCGACGCCTGGTTCCTCGACGGCTTCTCCCCGGCGAAGAACCCCGAACTTTGGTCCGACACGCTGATGACCGAAGTCGCCCGCCACACCGCGCCCCAAGGCACCTTCGCAACCTACACGGCGGCGGGCCATGTCCGCAGGGCCTTGGCTTCGACGGGATTTCAGGTAGAGCGGGTGCCGGGCCACGGCCGCAAGAGGCACATGAGCCGCGGCCGCCTCCAGGACACAGCATGACCGACCAGAACCCCCGCCTCGGCGCCCTCCTGATGACCGCGACCGCCTTCGTCTTCGCGATGCAGGACGGCATCTCGCGCCACCTTGCCGGGGAATACAACGTCTTCATGGTGGTGATGATCCGCTACTGGTTCTTCGCCGCCTTCGTCCTCACCCTCGCCGCCCGCAAGCCCGGCGGCATCCGCGCCGCCACCCGCACCCGTTTCCCGAAGATCCAGATCCTGCGCGGCCTCCTCCTTGCCGCCGAAGTCTGTGTGATGGTCACTGCCTTCACCCTCCTCGGCCTCGTCGAAAGCCATGCCGTCTTCACCTGCTATCCGCTCCTCGTCGCCGCCCTCTCCGGCCCGGTCCTCGGCGAAAAGGTTGGCTGGCGGCGCTGGTCGGCGATCGGCGTCGGATTTGTCGGCGTCCTCGTCATCCTGGAACCGGGGGTAAAGGTCTTCGCCCCTGCGGCCGTGATCCCGCTCGTCGCCGCCGGCATGTTCGCCCTCTACGGCCTTCTCACCCGCTACGTCGCTCGCGGCGACAGCGCCGCCGTCAGCTTCTTCTGGACCGGCATCACCGGCGCCCTCGCGATGACCGCCATCGGCCTCTTTCACTGGGAGCCGATGAGCGGCCCCGACTGGGGATGGATGGCGCTGCTCTGCGGGACTTCCGCGACAGCCCACTGGCTGATGATCCGCGCGCTCGAGGTCGCCGAGGCAAGCGCCGTCCAACCCTTCGCCTATTTCCAACTGCCCTTCGCCGCCGCCTTGGGGATCACCGTTTTCGGCGACAGCCTCGAACCCAACACCGCCCTCGGTGCCACCATCGTGGTCGCCGCCGGCCTCTTCACGCTATGGCGCGCCCGGAAAGCGGGCCGGACCGGCTGATTCCTTTCCTGTCCCGAAATACTCTCGCCGAAGGCGCCCGAGCCGCAGCCGCAAGGCGGAGGCGAGACAAGAGAGCGGCGCGGGGCACCCGCGCCTCCTCTGGATCACCGCTACCGGCCCTTGAGCTCGGCCGTGAAGTCCAAAGGCCCCGTCTGCCCGGTCAGCCGGGCGCGATAGACGGGCAGGCTCTCGGCGACCCGCATCACATAGGTCTGCGTCTCGCGGAACGGGATCGCCTCGATCCAGTCCACCGGATCGACGCCCTTTGCGCGGGGATCGCCCAGCTCGGTGATCCAGCGCCGCGACCGGCCCGGGCCGGCGTTGTAACCGGTGGCCACCAGAAGCGGCGAATTGCCGAACTCGGCCACCAGCTCATCCAGATACGCCGCCCCCAACCGCGCGTTATACTGCCAGTCACTCGTCAGCCGCCCCGGCTCGTAGGCGACACCGATCTTGCCCGCCATCATCTTCGCCGTCCCCGGCATCACCTGCATGAGGCCCCTTGCCCCGGCATGGGAAACCACAGCGGCGTTGAACTCGCTCTCCCGCCGCGCGATCGACAGGGCGAGTTCCGGCCGCACCGGCAGGTCGAGGCCCGAAAGCGCAGGCACAGGGAAATAGGCCGAGGGCCAGATCACGCCCTTGTCGGCGGCTGCCTTGGCCAGCGTCAGCGCGACATAGGGCTCCTTCGCCTCCATCGCCATGCCGGCAAAGGCGCCGATCTCGTAGCCCGACATGCCCTCGGCGATATGCAGAAGGAACCGCGCCGCCAGCACCTCGTCCCCCGCCGCCATCAGCTCGCGCGCGGCAAGGAAGGCCGAGGCCCCTGCAACCGGCAGCGTGCGCCAGTCGGGATAGGCCTCGCCGCCGGCCATCGCGGGCGACAGCGGCAGGCCGACCTTCTCGGCCGAGAGGAGCCCGTAGAAGGCCGTCGGATAGCGCGCCCCCTCGGCATAGGCCGCAGCCGCATCGCCCGTGCGGCCCAGCGCCTCCAGCGCCCGGCCCCGCCAGTAGGCGGCGCGCGACAGGCTGATCGGCCCGTTCACGGCCTTGGCGAACCGGTCGAAATGGGTCAGTGCCGTCCCGGCATCGTCGAGTTTCCGCAGCGCGATGTAACCCGCCAGCCATTCTAGGTCGGCATAGTCGTCGCCGGACCGAAGGTGATGTGACGCCGCCATCCGGTAGGCGCGCCGCGGATCGCCCTCGCGCATCTCCTTCCGCGCCAGCCGCCGCCGCCAGTCGGCCCATTGCTCCGGGTCGCCCAGCGCCTCCGCGCTCGCCGACCGCTCAAGCATCAGATCGCCCGCGCCCTCGTAAAGGTCCTTGGCGATGCGCCAGCGGAAACGGTCATAGGCAAGACCGCCGGAATTCGCCGCCTTCCCGGGGAGCGCCGCGATCAGCGCGTCGATCCCCTTGCCCTCGGTCTGCAGCGCAATCCGCGCCTCGGCCAGCGCCCGCGTATAGGGGCTGGCCAAGGGCAGCATGCGCCGTGCATCCGCGACGTTCCCCGCGCGCAGCATTGCCGCCATCCGCCCGTCGTGATGCTCCGCCAGCCACGGGCCGTAAAGCGCGACGAAAAGCTCGTGCTCGCCGTCGCTCATCGACAGCGACCGCCAGGCCCGCACCGCCTCCTCAGCGGCAGCCGCGTCCTGCCCGACCCGGCGCAGCGCGCCGACATAGGCAAGGCTTCCGTTTCCGGTCTGCGGCGGCTCAGGCGCGAAATAGGCGATGATCTCGCCCGGGACGATGTCCTCGGCGATCACCGCCTCGCCCTTCTTCCTGAGCAGGGGCAGGCCCGGCCAGTCGGGATAGCGTCCCAGGAAGGCGACATATTCGTCGAACCCGCCCTTGCCATCGCGGAGCCGCTCCCAGTCGATCACCGCCGCCGCCAGCGGGCCGGCCGCACGTCCCTGCGCCACCGCCGTGCCCCAGTCGCCCGCATCCGCAGCCTTCAGCGCGGCGCGGAACGCGGCGGGGTCATCGGCCCGCGCGACGGTCGTCAGACAAAGAAACGCGGCCAGCGCCAGGGGCGCGCTCCGCCAGCTCATCGGGATCATCTCGGCTCTGCCTCGGTCTTTTTTGCAAGGATACCGCCCCGCGCGCCGCCCGCAACACACAAACTTGGCAAGTGCGCCGCGCCCCTATAGGTTCCGCCCGACTTCAACCGGCCGAGTCACGGCCACCCATCAAGGAGCGTGTCATGTTCAAAGGGTCCTATGTCGCCCTCGTCACGCCGTTCAAGGACGGCGCTGTCGATTGGACCGCGCTCAAGAAACTGGTGGACTGGCACATCGCCGAGGGCACGCACGGCCTCGTACCCGTCGGCACGACCGGCGAAAGCCCGACCCTCAGCCATGAGGAACATGGCCAGGTGATCGAGGCGGTGGTCAAGGCCGCCGCCGGCCGCGTGCCTGTCATCGCCGGTGCCGGGTCGAACAACACGGCCGAGGGCATCGCCCTCATCCAGCACGCCGAACGCGCGGGCGCGGACGCGGCGCTCGTCGTGACCCCCTATTACAACAAGCCGACGCAGCGCGGCCTCTACGCGCATTTCAAGGCGATGCACGACGCGAGCAACCTGCCGATCATCATCTACAACATCCCGCCCCGCTCGGTGATCGACATGACGCCCGAGACGATGGGCGAGCTGGCGAAACTTCCCCGCATCGTCGGCGTCAAGGACGCGACCGGCAAGATCGAACGCGTGAGCCAGCAGCGCGCCGCCTGCGGGCGCGACTTCATCCAGCTCTCGGGCGAGGACGCGACCGCGCTCGGCTTTAACGCCCATGGCGGGATCGGCTGCATCTCGGTCACCGCGAACGTCGCCCCGAAACTCTGCGCCGAGTTCCAGGAGGCGACGCTTTCCGGAGACTTCGCCAAGGCGCTGACCTATCAGGACCGCCTGATGCCGCTGCACGAGGCAATCTTCATCGAACCCGGCCTTGCCGGCGCGAAATACGGCCTTTCGCAGCTTGGCCTCTGCGCGGAGGAGGTGCGCTCGCCCCTCACGACGCTCCTGCCCGAGACCAAGGCAAAGATCGACGCCGCAATGCGCCACGCCGGCCTCGTGAACTGATCCGCGCGCGGCCCCCAGCCGCAGCCCGTTTACACGCGCCTCCCCCCGTGGGGTGGGGATGGGGGTTGGGGGGCGCCCGCTTTCACAATCACATCCGGGGCACATCCGGGGCTGTTCAAACGGCCGCCGCCGGGCTAGCAATTTGATCATATCGCGATGGAGCGCCCCATGACCCCCGACATGATCCTGACCAATGCCCGCATCCTGACGATGGACGATGCCCGTCCCCGCGCCGAGGCCATTGCGCTCGCCTCGGGCAGGATCGCGGCACTCGGCACCCGGAAAGAAATCGAGCCCCTTGCGGGACCGCAAACCGAGATCATCGACTGCCACGGCGCCACGCTCCTGCCCGGCTTCGTCGAAAGCCACCTGCACCTCGTCCTCGGCGGGGCCGAACTCGCCCATCTGCAACTGACCCATGTGGAAGGGCACGAAGCCCTCGCCAAGGCCTTCCACGCCTTCGCCGCCAACCACCCGGACCGCCCCCTTCTCATGGCGCAGGGCGGGCACTACACAATGCTCGACCACCCGATGACGCGACACGACCTTGACGCGATCATCGCCGATCGCCCCATCGCCATCACCGCGCATGACCATCACACCGTCTGGGCCAATACCGCCGCGCTGACGGCAGCGGGCCTGCTCCATGGCAGGGCGATGCCCCATGGCCACGAGGTGGTGCTGGGCGCCGACGGCACCGCCACCGGCGAGCTGAGGGAGTTCGAAGCCTTCGCCCCCGTCATCGCCCTCGGCGGCGAGGCGCGGCTGAACCTCGGCATCGCCACCGGCGCCGAACCCTCCCCCTGGCCGACCGAGGCCGAGCAAGCCATCGACCGCGCCAAGGTCGCGAACGGCCTCGCCCATGCCGCGAAACATGGCGTCACCTCCATGGTGAACATGGACGGCAACCTCTACACGCTTGAACTCCTCGCCGGCCTCCGCCGCGAAGGCATGCTCACCGCCCGCGTGAAGGTGCCGTTCCACTTCAAGCCGCACATGGACCTTGCCGAACTCGACCGCGCCGACGAGATGACTGGCCTTTACGACGACGAATGGCTCTCATGCCGCTTCGTGAAGATGTTCATGGACGGCGTCATCGACAGCCGCACCGCCTATATGCTGAACGACTACCCCGGCCAGCCGGGCCACCGCTCCGAACCGCTCTTCCCCGGCCCCCGCTTCAACGAGATCGCGACCGAGGTGGACCGCCGCGGGCATCAGATCGCCGTACACGCCATCGGCGACGGCGCCGTCCGCACCACGATCGACGGCTACGAGGCGGCGCAGAAGGCCAACGGCAGGCGCGACAGCCGTCACCGCATCGAACATATCGAACTCATAGACCGCGCCGACGTCCCGCGGCTTGGGGCGCTCGGCATCACCGCCTCAGTCCAGCCGCCGCACGCGCCTGGCGCGATGGACTTCGCGATGTTCCCGACACTGAACGTGATCGGCAAGGACCGCTGGAACGACGCCTACCTCTGCCGCGACCTCGCGGAAACCGGTGCACCGCTCGCCTTCGCCTCCGACTGGCCGGTGACCGACATCTCGATCCTGCGCGGCATCCACGCCGCCCTGACCCGCCCGACCTACGAGGGCGGGACCGACCAGCGGGTGCCTCTGATGGACATCCTTCACGCCTATACCGCCGGCGGCGCCTGGGCCGCGCATCTGGACCACATCACCGGCACGCTGAAACCGGGCATGGCCGCCGATATCGTCGTCCTCTCCGGCGACATCGAGGCAACGCCGCCCGACGATGTGGCGGGCATGTCCGTCGCCCTGACCATCGCCGGCGGAAAGGTCAGCTACCGGGCCTAACGCTTGCGGATGAACTCCGTCCGCAGCACCAGCCCCTTGATCGCATCGTGCCGGCAATCGACCAGCTCGGGGTCCTCGGTCAGCCGGATCGACCTGATGACCGTCCCGCGCTTCAGCGTCGTGCTCGTCCCCTTGACCTTCAGATCCTTGATGAGCGTCACGCTGTCCCCGTCGGCCAGCGCATTGCCTTCGGCATCGACAACGAGCACCGCCCCCTCCGCGGCGACCTCCGAGGCCGGCCGCCATTCGCCCGTCGCCTCGTCATAGACATAGTCCTCGTCCCCGGTCATTCGCCCCTCGCTTTCGGTGCCGCCTTCATCGCCATCTGGCTGATCCGCACATGCCGCAGGATCTCGACCAGCATCGCGGTCAGAAGCCCCATCGACAATAGCCCGTTCGCCGCCGCCATCCCCCCGAGCAAACGCCACTGGTGTGGCAGAAGGATATCGCCGAACCCCAGGGTGGTGAACGCCACCAGCGAGAAATAGACCGATGCCTCCATCGTCACGAAGATCCCCAGAAGCCTGAGGGCGACCGCCCAGATCCAGACCCCCGCCGTCACCATGCCAAGGACCCAGACCACCGTCACCGACAGGACGAGCGCCAGCTTCGGCCGGTGCGGCTCCCGCACCAGCCAGAAATGCGACCGGTTGAGGAGGGCCTCGAGCGCCCAGAAGGCGACACCGGACACCAGAATGGTGGCCAGCATCAGCCCCGTGCCGATCGCGATCTGAAGAAACATGCCCGCCTCATCCTCTTAGGGACCGTCTTTTGATTGGCGCGCACCATGCCAGCAATGGTTGACAGGGTGAAGACAGGCCGCGCGATCTGTAGCTACGGAAAAACTACGGGGAACCTACGGCAAGCCGACGCGAAACCGACGACGCGCTGGCCCCTTCTGGACATGGGATGGCGCCTCGCCTATCTCGGGACGATCATGGCCGAGAAAGACAGCCCCAACTACAAGGTAATCGCCGAAAACCGCCGCGCGCGGTTCGACTATTTCATCGAGAGCGATCTTGAGGTCGGCATCATCCTGACCGGGTCCGAGGTGAAATCGCTCCGCACCGGCCAGTCCAACATCGCCGACAGCTACGCCTCGGTCGAGGACGGGGAGCTTTGGCTCATCAACGGCTATATCGCCCCCTACAAGCAGGCCGGCATCTTCGGGCATGAGGAACGCCGCAAGCGCAAGCTCTTGGTTTCCAAGCGGGAATTGTCGCGCTTCTGGCAGGCCGTGGGGCGCGAGGGGATGACGCTCGTCCCCCTCGTGATGTATTTCAACCACCGCGGCATCGTGAAGCTGAAGATCGGCGTCGCCAAGGGCAAGAAGGCCGCCGACAAGCGCGCGACCGAGGCCAAGCGCGACTGGAACCGCCAGAAGGAACGGCTCCTCAAACAGGGCTGACGTTGAGGCACCTCGTTGCGGCGCCAATTGCCCGAACGCCCATGTCGTGTGACACTCGCGCGGCCCGGCGGCCTTGGGGCCGTGCCACCGGGGCGGCGCATTTACGGCCCGTTAGTGGGGACAAGAGTACATGGAACAACTGATCATAAGCCTCCTCTCGGGCGCTGCCGGCGGCAACATCGTCGGCAAGATCCTGAAGAACCTCGATCTCGGCCCGCTCGGCAACTCCATCGCCGGCATCCTCGGCGGCGGGATCGGCCAGCAGGTCCTCGGCAGCCTCCTCGGCGGCGGAGCGGCGGACGCGGCGGGCGGCCTCGACATCGGCTCGATCATCTCCTCGGTCGCCTCCGGCGGCGTCGGCGGCGGCGTCCTGATGGCGATCGTCGGCGTCATCCGCTCGATGATGGCAAAGTGACGGTCGGCCGGCCCGCGGGACAAATCTGCGACCGGTCCGCTTGCGACTTGCACGCCTCCTGCCCCCCCGGCTATTTCAGGGGCAGGAGGACCCACGATGGCACATGACGATCCGAAGACGCTGGTTTCCACCGACTGGCTCGACGCGCATCTGAAGAACCCCGACCTGCGGGTGATCGACGCCTCCTGGTACATGCCGGGCAGCGGACGCGACGCAAAGGCCGAATACGCCGAGGCGCATATCCCCGGGGCGCGGTTCTTCGACATAGACGAGATTTCCGACCAGCGGTCCGACCTGCCGCACATGGCGCCGCCGCCCGAGAAGTTCGTCAGCCGGATGCGCGCGATGGGCATCGGCGACGGCCACCAGATCGTCGTCTATGACGGCGCCGGCCTGTTTTCGTCCCCCCGGGTCTGGTGGACCTTCAAGCTCATGGGCAAGCAGGATGTCGCGGTCCTCGACGGCGGCCTGCCGAAATGGCGCGCCGAAGGCCGCGCGATCGAGGACATGCCGCCGGTCCTGCGCGACCGCCACATCACCGTGAGCCGTCAGGCGCATCTTGTCCGGGACGTCACGCAGGTGGCCGCCGCCTCGAAACTCGGCGATCACGAGATTCTCGACGCCCGCAGCGCGGGACGCTTTGCCGGGACCGAGCCGGAGCCGCGCCCCGGCCTGCGGCAGGGTCACATTCCGGGCGCGAGGAGCGTGCCCTTCGGGTCTCTCCTGAACGCCGACGGCACGATGAAGTCACCGGACGACCTGCGCGCGGCCTTCGCCGCCGCCGGCGCAGACCTTGCGAAACCCGCCATCACCAGCTGCGGCTCGGGCATCACAGCGGCCATCCTCAACCTCGCGCTGGAACGCCTCGGCAAGCGCGACCACGCGCTCTACGACGGCTCCTGGGCGGAATGGGGCATGTACAACGACCTGAAGGTCGCCAAGGGCTGATCATGTTCGGATCCCTCAAGCCGCAGCCCGCCGACAAGATCCTTGCCCTCATGGGCGAATACCGCGCCGATCCGCGCCCGGACAAGATCGACCTCGGCGTTGGCGTCTACAAGGACGCCACCGGCCACACGCCGATCATGCGGGCAGTCAAGCGCGCCGAGAAGCAGCTGTGGGACGCCGAGACCAGCAAGACATATACTGGCCTTGCGGGCGATCCTGCCTTCAATGCGGCGATGGCGTCGCTCGTCCTCGGCGATGCCGCCGCCGGGGACCGCATCTCCTCGGTCGCGACGCCGGGCGGCACCGGCGCAGTGCGGCAAGCCTTCGAATTCCTCCGCATGGCCTCCCCCCCGGTCCGCGTCTTCGTCTCGGACCCGACCTGGCCGAACCACCTGTCGATCCTGAAACACCTCGGGATCGAGGCGGTGCCCTACCGCTATTTCGACACCGAGACGCGCGGCGTCGACTTTGACGGGATGCTCGCCGACCTCGCCGGGGCCAGAGCGGGCGACGCGGTCCTTCTCCATGGCTGCTGTCACAATCCCACGGGCGCGAACCTGACCCTGCCGCAATGGGTCGCCGTCGCCGATCTTCTGGACAAGACCGGCGCCACGCCGCTCATCGACATCGCCTATCAGGGCTTCGGCGACGGCCTTGACGAGGATGCCGCCGGCGTCCGCCTGATCGCCGCCCGCCTGCCAGAAGTGTTGATCGCGGCCTCCTGCTCGAAGAACTTCGGCATCTATCGGGAACGGACAGGATCGCTCATCGCGCTCTCCTCCTCCGCCGACCAGGGCGTGACCCAGGGCACCCTCGCCTATCTCAACCGCCAGAACTATTCCTTCCCGCCCGACCACGGCGCCCGGCTTGTCACGATGATCCTCGCGGATCCCGGCTTGCGCGCCGAATGGGAGACCGAGCTGGAAGAGATCCGGCGCGGCATGCTGCGCCTGCGCGAGGCGCTTGCCGCTGAACTCGGCCGCCTTTCGGGGTCGGACCGGTTCGGGTTTCTCGCCGCGCATCGCGGCATGTTCTCGCGTCTCGGCGCCACGCCGGCGCAGGTCGAGCGCCTCAAGGCCGAGCATGGCATCTACATGGTCGGCGATTCGCGCCTGAACATCGCCGGGTTGAACGACGCGACGGTGCCCGTTCTTGCCCGCGCCGTGCTGGCCGTCGGGATCTGAGCGCCCCCTTCCTTCTGTCCCGATGTAGTCCGGCCGGAGGCATGGCCGCCCTGGCGACCCCCGGCGAGCGGGGGCTCGAAGCCGCCGAAACAGCGCCCGCAGTACGAAAACGGCGGGGCTGTCGCCCCGCCGCTAGCCGTCTTCGTTCCGGAATTACGCGTGATACGCGCTTTCGCCGTGCGAGGTCAGGTCGAGACCCTGGCGTTCGTCGTCGGTCGCGACACGGATCCCCGTGATCGCCTTGGCGATGTAGATCAGGACAAGCGAACCGATCCCCGACCAGGCGATGGTGATGAGCACGGCCTTGATCTGCGTCATGACCTGCGCGCCCATCACGAAGTCGTCGCCCCCCGTGCCGCCAAGCCCCGGCGCCATCAGGATGCCGGTGCCGATGGCGCCGACGATCCCGCCGATACCGTGCACGCCGAAGACGTCGAGGCTGTCGTCATAGCCGAACTTCTGCTTGATCGTGGTCACGAAGAAGTAGCAGATCGGCGAGACCGCGAGGCCGAGGACGATCGCGCCCACCGGGCCGGTCGTACCGCAGGCCGGCGTGATCGCGACGAGACCCGCGACCATGCCCGAGGCGGCGCCGAGACCCGAGGCCTTGCCACGCGCCAGCCCTTCGACCAAGGCCCAGCTGACGATCGCCGCCGCCGTCGCCACGAAGGTGTTCAGCATTGCCAGCGTCGCACCCGCCGTCGCCTCGAGGTTGGACCCAGCGTTGAAGCCGAACCAGCCGACCCACAGCATCGCCGCGCCGACCATGGTCAGCGTCATCGAATGCGGCGCCATGTTGTCCTTGCCGAAGCCGACGCGCGGCCCGAGGACCAGAGCCCAGACAAGACCCGCGATCCCGGCGTTGATGTGAACGACGGTGCCGCCGGCGAAGTCGATGGCGCCCATGTTGAAGATGAGGCCCGATGCGTCCCAGACCATATGCGCGACCGGGAAGTAGACGAAGGTCACCCAGAGGATCGTGAAAAGCACCACGCCCGAGAACTTCGCCCGTTCGGCGAAGGCGCCGACGATCAGTGCAGGCGTAATCGCCGCGAAGGTCATCTGGAAGGCGATGAAGACATATTCCGGCAGCATGATGCCGTCCGAGAACGTCGCGGCGAGCGAATCCATGGTCACGCCCTTGAGGAAGACCTTGCCGAGCCCTCCCCAGTACGGCGAGGTGCCGCCGCCAAAGGCCATCGAGTAGCCGTAGAAGATCCAGACGATCATCACGACCGCCGCGATCATGGTGCACTGCATCAGCACGGACAGCATGTTCTTGGCGCGCACGAGGCCGCCGTAGAACAGCGCCAGACCCGGCACCACCATGAACAGCACCAGAAGCGACGAGGTCATCATCCACGCCACGTCACCCTTTTCGACGATCGGCGCGGCCGCCGCCACCGTCTCGGTCGCTGTCTCCTGTCCGAACGCCGGAACCGCAGCCATGAGTGCAGCCAGCGCGGACCATCCCACCATCCGCTTCATATTCATCCCCTGATTGATGTTCCCGCTCATAGCGCGTCCTCGCCCGTCTCGCCGGTCCTGACCCGCATGACCTGCGACAGGTCGAGCACGAAGATCTTGCCGTCGCCGATCTTGTCGGTCTTGGCGACCTTGCGGATCGTGTCGACCACCGTGTCGGCAATCGCGCCGCTGACGGCGATCTCGATCTTCACCTTCGGCACGAAATTCACCGCGTACTCAGCGCCGCGGTAGATCTCCGTATGCCCCGACTGTGCGCCGAACCCCTTGATTTCGCTGACCATCATCCCACGAACCCCGATCGCGGTCAGCGCTTCGCGCACCTCGTCGAGCTTGTAGGGCTTAATCGCTGCTATGATATACTTCATGATGCCCTCTTCTCCGGCAGGCGCTGGCGCTGCCTTCCTGTGCAAGAGGCGGGGCGGGCATCCCGATGACAATATGGTAACGCCCGCAGTTCGGACCCCAATGGGTTCAAATGCTCAATACTTGTGCACAAAAATGGAGGATGATTAATAATTGAGCTTCCCCTATTTTGCACTTGCGAAGAAATCGAGGAGCCCAAGGGGATCGGGCGGATATTTGCCGAGTCAGTCTCGCCGGCGCGCCGGAATTGACTGTCGCCAATATCTCGCGTGCAGCGCGGTCCTGCGCATGACCGGCAAATCGTGATCTTCGGACGCTCCACTTTTCCCCCCGCCCGCTGTAAGCTGCCAAAAAACGGGCAGGCATCGGAACAAGGCGCATGACGAATTCCCGCGGCAGGAAGACTCCGCTGGTGGCGGACCGACGCTACCAGGAGAAGAAGACCGCGACCCGGCGTCGCGCGCCGATGAAGCGTGCCCGCAAGCGCGGCAGGGGGCGTGGACCCTGGCCGATCCGCCTCGTCGTTGGTGCCGTCAGCCTTGTCTGGCGTGTCCTCTGGGGAATCGGCTGGCGGCTGGCCGTGGTCGGCGGCCTGGTCGTCGGTCTCGCGACGCTCTACTTCTATGCCCAGCTGCCGCCGCTGGGCAGCCTGATCGACGCCCGCACGCGCGGTTCGGTGACGATGCTCGACCGCGAGGGGCAGGTCTTCGCCTGGCGCGGCGAGACCTTCGGCGGCACGATCACCGCTGACACCGTGTCGCCCTATCTCAAGAACGCCATCGTCGCGACCGAGGACAAGCGCTTCTACCGCCATTTCGGCATCTCGCCGCGTGGCATCGCCAGCGCGGTACGGATCAACCTGTCCGAGGGGCGCGGCCCGCTGGAGGGCAACGGCGGCTCGACCATCACGCAGCAGGTCGCCAAGCTGATCTGCCTCGGCGTGCCCTACGACGCCGCGACGTGGAAGACCGAAAAGGCCTACGAGGATGACTGCCGCCAGTCGAGCCTCGTCCGGAAGCTGAAGGAAGTGCCGTTCTCCTTCGCGATGGAGGCGAAATACGGCAAGGAGAACATCCTTACCCTCTACCTCAACCGCGCCTATCTCGGCGCCGGCACCCGCGGCTTCGAGGCGGCGAGCCAGCGCTATTTCGGCCGCTCCGCGAACGAGGTAACACCGCCCGAGGCTGCGATGCTGGCCGGCCTACTGAAAGCGCCGACGCGCTATGCGCCGACCGCGAACCTCCAGCGGTCGCAGGACCGCGCCGCGGTGGTGCTGTCGCTGATGTACGATCAGGGATACCTCACGAAGGCCGAGTATCAGGACGCCCGCGCCAACCCCGCCCGCCTGTCGAAAGCCGCCGAAGCGCGCGCCGGCGGCTATTTCGCCGACTGGATCATGGATGCCGGACCTTCGTTTCTGACGCAGGACACGACCGAGGACGTGATCATCCGCACGACGCTGGACCAGATAATCCAGAAACGCGCCGAAGAGGCGCTGTCGAATATCTTCGAGACCAAGGTGAAGGCAGGGTCCAAAGCGCAGGCCGCCATCGTCGTGATGTCCGCCGACGGGGCGGTGCGCGCGATGGTCGGCGGCCGTGACAGCCAGGTCTCCGGCGCCTTCAACCGCGCGACCCAGGCGGTGCGCCAGACCGGCTCGACCTTCAAGCCTTTCGTCTATGCCGCCGCGCTCGACATGGGCTACACGATGAACGATCTGGTCGATGACAGCCCGATCACGCTCTCGGTGCCGGGGTCCGGCGACTGGACGCCCAAGAACTACGAGCCGGGCTTTCAGGGCATGATGACGCTAACTGACGCGCTGGCCCATTCGGTCAACACCGCAACGGTCCGGATCAGCCAGGCCGTCGGCCTTGATGCCGTGCGTACCGTCGCCGCCGAGTTCGGCCTGCAGTCCGAACTGGCACAGGGTCCGGCCATCGTCCTCGGCTCTTCCGGGGCGACGCTGATCGACATGACGGGCGCCTATGCCGGCATCCTGAATGGCGGTTCCTCGGTCAGCCCCTATGGCCTGATCGAATTGCGCATCCAGGGCGACGACGCGGCCCTGATCGGCCAGGAGGGCGGCATGGGCGAGCGCGTGATCTCGCAGGACGCCGCGCGCCAGCTGACCTACATGATGACGCAGGTGATCGACCGCGGCACCGGACGGCGCGCGCGGCTCGACGGGCGCGAGGCGGCGGGAAAGACCGGCACGACGTCGGACTATCGGGACGCCTGGTTTATCGGATTCACCGCGGACTACGTGGTCGGCGTCTGGATGGGCAACGATGACAACAAGCCGCTGACCGGCGTCACCGGCGGCGGCCTTCCCGCCGAGATCTGGCACGAAGTCGTCACCCGCATCGAGGCCGACATCCCCGCCAGCCCCCTGCCGATGATCCGGCCCGAGGAACTGCCGCCGCCTGTCTATCCGGGCGAAACATATCAGTCGGAAAACATCCCCGGCGCGCAGGCCCCTATCCCGCAGCCGGACAACCAGAGCCTTGTCGATATCCTGGGCGCGATCCTCGGCCGCAGGAACTGACCACGGGGGTCAGCCCGCAGTCTTGAGCGCGGCGGTCAATGCGGCGATGCTGCCCTTGTTCTTGTCGAGCATGGCGCCGATCTCGGTCCGCTCGGCGGCAAGCATGTTCACGCCCTCGATGATGATGTTGAAGAACTGGTTCTTGCCGGACTTGTCGAAGACATGCCAGAGCACCTCGAAGGGTGACTGCCCCTTGAGGTAGGCGACCGACTTCACCTCGAAGAAGCTCTTCAGCGGGCGGGCGCCGGTCACCTCGATCTTGCCGCCGATGAATTCGCGGAAACGCCGGCCATACTTGCGCGAGATATAGCCCTGGAACGCCTTGACATAGGCATTCATGTCCGCCGCGCTGGCACTCCGGCCTGCCGGCCCGAGGGCGCTTTGCGCGATGTAACGGACGTCGGCATAGCGCACGAAGATCGCCTCGAAGTCCTTGAACATCGCGGGTTCCGACTTGCCGGAATTGATGACCGCGTTCACTTCGCCTAGCGCCTTGTCGATAAGGGCCCGCGCCTGGTTCACGTCAAGCGCCAGCGCATCCCGCGGAAGCGCGGCCAGAAGCGCGCCGGCGGGGAGGGCGACAAGCAGGCTGCGGCGGGAAAGCTTACTGTCCATAGGGATCCTCATAGGGGTCGAAGACCTCGGCCTCGATGCCAAGCTCGTAGTGGCGGTTCTGCAGGTAGAGAAGCCTCATCTGCGCATAGCTGTCCGCACTGCGATATAGGATGTCGTCGATCACATCGCCATGGATCTGGCGTTTCGCGACCTTGCCGGCGAACTTCCCGCCGGCGACATAGTATTTCTCGGGCTCCGGGAACGCGCCGTGGAGCGGGTCGATCACGTAGTCGACCATGCTGCCGACAAGGTCCCGCTCGGTCGTCGGCCCGGCGACCGGCAGCACCAGGAAAGCCCCCTCGGGCGCACCCCAGACATGCAGCGTTTCACCGAAATCGGTGTCCTCTTCGGTCAGGCCCACCGCGGTCGCGGGATCGAGGATACCGCCAAGCCCGGCCGTCGTGTTCATCACCAGCCGCGCGGTACTGCGGATCGCAGGATCGGGCCGGCCCTGCAGAAGGTGGTTCAGGATCACGCCGGGCAGGCCGAGGTTGTCCGAGAAATTGGCAAGACCGCGCGCGATCGGCGCCGGCAGGAAGGGCCGCTTCTTGGGCTTGCCGCCACCGAAGAGGGTCCGGTCGATGGCAACGTTGTCCGCATGGACGGCGCGGTTGTGCGCCTCATAGGGGTCGTTGAACTCGGTCCCCGGTTCCTGCCGCGCGCAACCGGCGACGGCAAGGAGGATGCAAACGCAACTCGGCAATAGCTTTTTCAGCATTTTCTTTCTATCTTCCCGCGAAATTCTCCGGACTGGGACTTTCCGGCGCCGCCTAGGCTTAGAAGCCCCGGTCGCAAGAGGCAAGTCAAGGGCCCGAAAGAGGTTCGGTTTGGCGGGATTTCCGCCGGGCAGGAGACGAATATGGCACGCTTGGATACGGCCCGCGGGCGCGAGGAACTGGGCAGCGCCCGGCGTGCCTCCCGCGGACTCTTTGCCGCGGTCGCGCTCTTTTCGGCTTTCGTGAACCTCCTCATGCTGGTCGGCCCGCTCTTCATGCTGCAGGTCTATGACCGCGTCCTCGGCAGCCGGTCCGAGGAAACGCTCCTCGCGCTTTTCGTCCTTGTCGCATTCCTCTTCCTGATGATGGGCGTTCTCGATGTCGCGCGCGGCCGCGTCATGGGACGCATCGCCGCGCGCTATCAGACACGGCTCGACCGGCGCGTCTTTGGCGCCATGCTGGGGCGCGCGGCCCTGGTGCCTGGCGATCCGGTCGCCGCCAGCGGCCTGCGCGACCTCGAGGCGATCCGCGCACTTCTGGCCTCGCCGGTCTTCCTTGCGCTCTTCGACATGCCGTGGGCACCCTTCTTCCTCGGCGCCGTCTTCATCTTTCACCCCTGGCTCGGCTGGCTTGCGGTGGCCGGGGGGCTTGTCCTCGTCGTGGTCGCGATCCTGAACCAGCGCAGCACGCGCCGCGCCGTACTCGGTGCGCAGACCGCCGGCCGCAGCGCGGAACGCCTCTCCGACCAGATGACGGACGAGGCCGATCTGGTCGAAAGCCTCGGCATGCGCGGCGCCGCGTTCGAGCGCTGGGCCGAGGCGCGAAGCCGCGCGCTCACCGCCGCGCTCGCGGCGGCGGACCGGTCAGGCGCCTATACGACGACATCGCGCACCTTCCGCCTTTTCCTGCAGTCGGCGATGCTGGCGATGGGCGCGCTTCTGGTCCTCAAGGGACAGCTGACGCCCGGCGCGATGATCGCCTCGTCGATCATGATGGGCCGTGCGCTGGCACCTGTCGAACAGGCGGTCGGCGGCTGGTCACTGGTGCAGCGCGCGGTCGAGGGGAGACGGCGCCTTGCCGCGCTGCTCACCGCCGTTCCGCCGGCGCCGCCGCGGACCGAACTGCCGAAGCCGCGGGCGAGCCTTGAGGCACAGCAACTGACGGTGATTCCGCCCGGACAGAGCCAGGCCGCGCTGCGCATGGTCTCGTTCCGGCTCGAGCCCGGGCAGGCCCTCGGGGTCATCGGCCCCTCGGGTGCGGGCAAGTCGACGCTCGCCCGGGCGCTGACCGGCGTCTGGCGCCCCGCCGCGGGGTGGATCCGCCTCGATGGCGCGACGCTCGACCAGTATGATCCCGACCGCCTCGGCAGCTACATCGGCTATCTGCCGCAGCGCGTGACGCTGTTCGACGGCACCATCGCCGAGAACATCGCGCGTCTTGCACGGGTGCCGGACGATGCTGCCGTGGTCGCCGCCGCGCAGAAGGCCGCCGCCCACCAGATGATCCTTGACCTGCCCGAGGGCTATGACACGCGCGTCAGCCAGACCGGCGGACGACTTTCGGGCGGGCAGATCCAGCGCATCGGCCTTGCGCGCGCGCTTTACGGCGATCCGGTCATCCTTGTGCTGGACGAACCCAACTCCAACCTCGACAACGAGGGCTCGCTTGCCCTGAACACCGCGATCCGCACCATGAAGGCGGAAGGACGGTCGGTTCTCATCATGGCGCACCGGCCGGCGGCGATCCAGGAATGTGACCAGCTTCTGGTCCTCGACGGCGGGATGCGCCGCGCCTACGGACCGCGCGACGAGGTGCTGAAATCCATGGTCCGCAATGCCGGCGACATCGTCCGCGCGACCGGCCCGGGAGGCGTGACATGAGTGAACCGGTTCCCTCGGCCCGTGGACCGCTCCTTCTTGGCGCTGCCGCGCTGGTCGCGCTTGTCGGCGGCTTCGGCCTCTGGTCGGTCACGACCGAGATCGCGGGCGCCGTCGTCGCCGGCGGCCAGATCGAGGTCGAGCAGAACCGTCAGGTCGTGCAGCACCCGGACGGCGGGGTGGTGGCGGAGCTCCTTGTCAAGGACGGCGATACCGTCGCCGCGGGCGCGCCGCTGATCCGGCTCGACGGCACCCTCGCGAGATCCGAGCTTGCCATCGTCGAGGGCCAGTTCTTCGAGATCCTCGCGCGCCGCGGCCGGCTTGAGGCCGAGCGCGACGGGTCTGCCCAGATCCGGTTTCCCGATGAGTTGACCGCCGCATCGGCGCGTCCGGAGATCGAAGCGCTGATGACCGGCCAGGAAACGCTTCTCGCCGCGAAATACGAAACCGAAGCGGCCGAGATCGACCAGTTGAAGCGCCGGCGCGAGCAGATCGCCAGCCAGATCGCCGGCATCTCGGCCCAGCGCGGCGCGACCGAAAGCCAGCTCGCCCTGATCGACAAGGAGCTTGCCGACCTCGGAACCCTTCTCGACAAGGGCCTGACCCAGGCCAGCCGCGTGCTCGCCCTCGAACGCGAGAAGGCGCGCCTTGCCGGGACGGCGGGCGAGCTTGACGCCGCCCGCGCCGAGGCCGAGGGCAAGGTGACCGAGATCGACCTCGAAATCCTCAAGCGCGGCTCGACCCGGCGCGAGGAATCCAACAGCGAGCTGCGCGACCTCGGCTACCGGGAGCTTGAGCTTGCCGAACGCCGCCGCAGCCTGACCG
>JAGRDU010000083.1 GCA_020446905.1 Paracoccaceae bacterium
GACGGCACCCCCGACGAGGTGCGCAGCAACCAGGCGGTGATCGACGCCTACCTGGGGGTGGCACATGACTGACCGTCCGTTGTCGATCCGTTCCGCGAAGGAGGCCCGCGATGCCTGACCAGCTTCTTTTCGCGATGGAGGCCGGCCTCAACGGCCTCATGGCGGGGGTGATGTACTCGCTCGTCGCGCTCGGCTTCGTCCTCATCTTCAAGGCAAGCGGAATATTCAACTACGCGCAGGGTGTGCTTGCGCTATTCGCCGCGCTGACGCTCGTCGGCTTCATGGACGGGCAGGTGCCCTTCGCGCATCTCATCAACGCGGTCTTCGGCACCGATCTGCACAATTTCGGCTGGCAGTTGCCGGGCATCGTCGCGATCGTACTGACGGTCGGGGTTATGGTGCTCCTTGCGATCATCATCGAGCGCTACGTGCTCAAGCACCTCGTGAACCAGCCGCCGATCATCCTCTTCATGGCGACGATCGGGATGGCCTATTTCCTCGAGGGCTTCGGCGACATCATGTGGGGCGCCGACATCAAGAAGCTGGACGTCGGCCTGCCGCAGGGGATCAACGAAACCGTCGAAAGCGTCACCGACAGCCTTCTCGGCTACGGATTCTTCATCGACAACCTCGACATCGTCGCCTCGGTCGTCGCCGCGCTTCTGGTGATCTCGCTGACGCTGTTCAGCCAGTATTCCAAGCAGGGCCGGGCCCTTCGCGCGGTGGCCGACGACCATCAGGCGGCGCTCTCGGTCGGCATCTCGCTGCGCTTCATCTGGGTCCTGGTGTGGTCGATCGCCGGGATCGTTGCCCTCGTCGCGGGGATCATGTGGGGCTCGAAGTCGGGCGTTCAGTTCTCGCTCTCGCTCATCGCGCTCAAGGCCCTTCCGGTCCTCATGCTCGGTGGCTTCACCTCGATCCCCGGCGCCATCGTCGGCGGCCTCATCATCGGCATGGGCGAGAAGCTTTTCGAGTTCTTCATCGGACCGATGATCGGCGGAGCCACGGAAAACTGGTTCGCCTATGTCTTGGCGCTTCTCTTCCTGGTGTTCCGGCCGCAAGGTCTCTTCGGTGAAAAGATCATCGAGAGGGTATGACCATGCCGAAACTGATTGCCATCCTGAATGTCGTCGCCTGGGCCGGTTTCTGGGCCTTCGGCTACATCGCACTGACCAGCAGCTCGGGCGATGCGAACCTGACCGTGGCCGTGTTCCTTGCCGCGCTGGGGGCGGCGGTCGGGATCGTCGCCTGGCTCTGGCTCGTCCGCCATTCCGAGGCGACAGGCTATGCCAAGCGCTCCAACCAGGTGCCGCGCGAGCATCACCGCCAACCCGAGGGGCAGGTCCGATGATCCGCTGCCTGTTCTTTTCGTCTACACATACTCCGGGGGTCCTGGGGCAGCGCCCCCGGCATCCGGACCCCAGGGAGGGCTGAAACGTGTTCTACCGCGAGGCCGGCGACTTCAAGACGTCCTATGCCGACGACAGCCAGACCTTCCCGATCCGGTTTGACCGGTGGCGCTACTACGCCGTGGTGGCGGTCGCCTTCGGCGTCGTGCCGTTCCTCATCAACGACTACTGGGCGAATGCCGTCTTCGTGCCGTTCCTGATCTACGCCATCGCGGCGATCGGGCTGAACATCCTGACCGGCTATTGCGGGCAGGTGTCGCTTGGCACCGGCGGCTTCATGGCGGTGGGCGCCTATGCCTGCTACAAGCTGATGACGAGCTTCCCGGACGTGTCGATCATCGTGCATGTCCTGCTCGCGGGCGGGATCACCGCCGGGGTGGGCGTCCTTTTCGGTCTGCCCTCGCTCAGGATCAAGGGCTTCTATCTCGCCGTCGCGACGCTGGCTGCACAGTTCTTCCTCGTCTGGCTCTTCAACAAGGTGCCGTGGTTCTACAACTACTCGGCCTCGGGCCAGATCTCGGCGCCCGAACGCACGGTGCTCGGCATCGCGGTGACCGGGGCGCAGACCTCGGCGGCAGCGAAGTACCTCTTCTGCCTCGTCTTCCTCTTCGTTCTCGCCTGGCTGGCGCGCAACCTCACGCGCGGCACGATCGGCCGCAAGTGGATGGCGATCCGCGACATGGACATCGCGGCCGAGATCATCGGGGTGAACCCCTTGACGACCAAGCTGACGGCCTTCGCGATCTCGTCCTTCTACATCGGCATCGCCGGCGCGCTCTTCTTCGCGGTCTATCTCGGCGCGGTCGAGGTGGGCGAGGCCTTCGGCATCTCGAAGTCCTTCCTCGTCCTCTTCATGATCATCATCGGAGGGCTCGGCTCGATCTTCGGCAGCTTCGCCGGGGCGGCGTTCCTCGTCCTGCTGCCGGTCCTGCTGAAGAACATCCTCGTCGGCCAGTTCGGCTGGGCGACGGACCTTGCGGCGCATGTCGAGCTGATGATCGTCGGCGCGCTGATCGTCCTCTTTCTGATCGCCGAGCCGCACGGAATGGCGCAGCTCTGGCGCCTCGCGAAGGAGAAACTCCGGCTCTGGCCCTTCCCGCACTAGGGCCGGGCCGCCCAACCACAAGACCGGCGCGACGGCCGGCTGCAACCGAAACACCACTTGGGAGGAGACCAAGATGAAGAAGACCCTGACCGCCATCGCGCTTGCGCTCGGCGCCGCGAGCCCGGCGCTTGCCGATCTCGTCGTGCCGAGCCTCAGCTACCGCACCGGCCCGTTCGCCGCGAACGGCATTCCCTATGCCGACGGCTTTTCCGACTACTTCACGATGCTGAACGAGCGTGACGGCGGCGTCGGCGGCGAGAAGATCGTCGTCTCCGAATGCGAGACCGCCTACAACACCGAGAAAGGGGTGGAGTGCTACGAGGCCACCAAGGGCTCGGGCGCGCTGGCCTACAACCCGCTCTCGACCGGGATCACTTATCAGCTGATCCCGAAGGTGACGGCGGACGGGATCACGCTCTACACCCCGGGCTACGGGCGCACCTCGGCCGCGAACGGCAAGGTCTTTGAGAACGTCTTCAACTATCCGGCCAACTACTGGGACGGCGCCTCGATCATCATCAAGGACATCCTCGCCCAGAACGGGGACGACCTCAGCGGCAAGAAGATCGCGCTCGTGTATCACAACTCCGCCTATGGCAAGGAACCGATCCCGACGCTGCAGGCACTGGCCGCCAAGCACGGGTTCGAACTGGTCGAGATCCCCGTCGACAGCCCCGGCCAGGAGCAGAAGTCGCAATGGCTGCAGGTGCGCCGCGACAAGCCGGACTATGTCATCATGTACGGCTGGGGCGTGATGAACGCGGTGGCCATCCAGGAAGCCGTGAACATCAAGTATCCGATGGACCATTTCTACGGCATCTGGTGGTCGGGTTCGGAGAACGACGTGCTGCCGGCCGGTGACGGCGCCAACGGCTACAAGATGATCTCGTTCCACGGCACCGGCGGCGATTACCCGGTCTATGGCGACCTCAAGGCCAATGTCTATGACAAGGGCAAGTCGGCGGGCGACGGGTCGAACCCGGGCAACGTGCTCTACTCGCGGGGCATGTACGCGGCGATGATCATCTCCGAGGCGATCCGCAACGCGCAAACCGCGACGGGCCACTCGGCGGTGACGGCGGCCGAGGTTCGGGACGGGTTCGAATCCCTCAACCTGACCGAAGAGCGTCTGACCGAGCTTGGCCTGCCGGGCTTTGCGCAGCCGATCACGGCGACCTGTGCCGATCACGGCGGTCCGGGCACCGCGATGATCTTCCAGTGGGATGCGGCGGCCAAGAAGTGGAACGCCGCCTCCGACTGGATCGAGTCGGATGCCGAGGTGATCGACCCGCTGATCGCACAGGATGCCGCGGCCTTCGCGGCCGAGAACTCGATCACCGAGCGCTGCAACTAAGCGCCCGTGCATAAACTTCCCCGGCCCGACCAGGGCCGGGGTCCTCTGGATCAATCCTAACCGGAGCACGCCCATGCTCGACGCCGCCAAGACCGAGACCCTGCTCGAGGTCAACAACATCGAGGTGATCTACAATCATGTGATCCTCGTCCTGAAGGGCGTCAGCCTGTCGGTGCCCAAGGGCGGCATCACCGCGCTTCTGGGCGGCAACGGCGCGGGCANNGCAAGACGACGACGCTGAAGGCGGTGTCAAACCTCCTCCACTCCGAACGCGGCGAGGTCACGAAGGGTTCGATCACCTATCGCGGCCAGCGGGTGCAGGACCTCGATCCCGCGGCGCTTGTCCGGCGCGGCGTCATCCAGGTGATGGAGGGGCGGCATTGCTTCGGCCACCTCACCGTCGAGGACAACCTCCTGACCGGCGCCTATACCCGCACCGACGGGCGGGCGGCGATCCAGAAGGATCTCGAGATGGTCTATGCCTATTTCCCGCGCCTCAAGGAGCGGCGGAAAAGCCAGGCGGGATACACGTCAGGCGGCGAGCAGCAGATGGTCGCGATGGGACGCGCGCTGATGAGCCGGCCCGAGACGATCCTTCTCGATGAGCCGTCGATGGGCCTCGCCCCGCAGCTCGTCGAACAGATCTTCGAGATCGTGAAGGCGGTGAACGAGAAGGAGGGCGTCACCTTCCTTCTGGCCGAACAGAACACAAACGTGGCGCTGCGCTACGCGCATTACGGCTACATCCTGGAATCGGGGCGCGTCGTGATGGACGGGCCGGCCAAGGACCTGCGCGAGAACCCCGATGTGAAGGAATTCTACCTCGGCATGTCGGACGAGGGGCGCAAGTCCTTCCGCGACGTGCGCTCCTACCGCCGCCGCAAGCGCTGGCTGGCCTGAAGAAGGATCGGACCCCGTGACCCCCTATGACGAGGCGGAACTGCGCTCGGCCGACGCGCGCGCCGCACAGCAGCTCGACCTTCTGAACGCGCAGCTGGTGCGCAACGACATGGCGCCGCTCCGATCGCTCGCGGAGCTCGCCGGCCTGCCGGTGCTGCGCAAGGCGGACCTCTCGGCGCGGCAGAAGGCAAATCCACCCTTCGGGGGGCTGCCGGTGTCGAACCTCGTGCATATCTTCCAGTCGCCGGGGCCGATCTACGAGCCGGGCGGGGTCAGCCACGACTGGTGGCGCGTCGGCCGGTTCCTCCATGCCTGCGGTATCGGCAAGGGCGATATCGTGCAGAACTGCTTTGGCTATCATCTGACACCCGCCGGCATGATCTTCGAGAACGGCGCCCGCGCCGTCGGTGCGGCGGTCGTGCCGGCCGGCACCGGGCAGACCGAGCTTCAGGTGCGCGCCGCGGCCGACATCGGGGTGACCGCCTATACCGGCACGCCGGACTATCTGAAGGTCATCCTCGACAAGGCCGATGAGATGGGCGAGCGGCTGACGATCACCAGGGCCGCCGTCGGGGGCGGGGCGCTCTTCCCCTCGCTGCGCCGCGAATATGCCGACAGGGGAATCGCCTGCCTGCAGTGCTATGCGACCGCCGACCTTGGCAATATCGCCTACGAGAGCCCGGCGATGGAGGGGATGATCGTCGACGAGGGGGTGATCGTCGAGATCGTCCGCCCCGGCACCGGTGATCCGGTGCCCGAGGGCGAGGTGGGCGAGGTCGTGGTGACGACGCTCAACCCCGACTACCCGCTGATCCGCTTCGCCACCGGCGATCTCTCCGCCGTTCTGCCGGGGCAGAGCCCCTGCGGGCGCACCAATACACGGATCAAGGGCTGGATGGGCCGCGCCGACCAGACGACCAAGATCAAGGGCATGTTCGTGCGCCCCGAACAGGTCGCCGACCTCGTCGCGCGGCACCCCGAGGTCGCGCGCGCCCGCGTCGTTGCCACGCGCGAGGGCGAGATGGACGCGATGACGGTCCTGATCGAGGCCGAGGGTGGCGACAGGGGGCGGTACGAGAAATCTGTCATGGATGTCCTGAAGCTGCGCGGCCGGGTCGAGATCGTCGCCCGGGGCGCGCTGCCCAACGACGGCAAGGTGATCGAGGATCAGCGGGTTCATGACTGAGGCCTGCGGACGGAACCGATCGTGATCGGATAACGTTCTGCCATGAGCTATGCTTTGCAGGCATCTCAGGGAGGAACGCATGAGTCACCGTATCGCCATGATCGCAGCGGCTTTCGGCCTGGCGGGACCAGCTCTGGCGCAGGATGCCGCGCTGATTATCGGCAACGAGAACTATGCCGAGGCTGCGGATGTCTCTGCCGCCGACGATGCGCTCGATGCGGCAAAGCCCCTTGAGCGGGCCGGTTTCGTCGTGCGCAAGGGCGCCGATCTGACCAACAACGAGATGCAGGGGCTTCTTGCGCAGCACTATGGCGATACAGCGCAACCGGGACGCAGCGTGATCCTGCTTTCCGGGCACTTTGCCCATGCCGGTGCAGAGACCTGGCTGATCGGCTCGGACGCCGACACGCCCGATCTCGGTGGCGTGGATTCTTCCGGATTGGCGCTTTCGACTGTGCTGCAGATTGCAGCCGAGCGTGCAGGGGGCGCTCTTGTCCTTATCGGGACCGACGATAGCCGCATAGACCTCGGTCGCGGGCTGACGGCGGGGCTGGGACCGATCGGCGTGCCGCAGGGCGTCACCGTCATTACCGGCGAAGCGGCCGACGTCGCCGCTTTCGCCGAGAGTTTGCCCGAGCGTCGCGGTCAGTCGGCGGCGGATCTTGCGGCGGCGGCGCAGGGCCTGACCGTCACCGGCTTCCGCGGAGGGTTTTCAGCGTTCCTTCCGGCGGAAGGCGAGGGTGTGCCGGTGGCGCCAGCACCGGAGCCCGCCCCGGTGGACGACGAGGCCGCCTTCTGGCGCGCGACTTCCGAGATCGCGACCCGCGCGGCCTATGAGGCCTACCTCAAGCGCTATCCGTCGGGCGCCCATTCAGCCGAAGCCGGTGCCGCGCTCGCCAGCCTGAACGATCCGGTCGCCCGCGCGAGGGCCGCGGAAGAGGCCCTTGGCCTCTCGCGTGACCAGCGGCGGCAGATCCAGCGGGACCTTTCCCTTGTCGACATCGACCCCAAGGGGATCGACGGTCTCTTCGGTCCGGGATCGCGCAATGCCATCGCGCTCTGGCAGCGTCAGAACGGCGAGGAGGCGACGGGCTTCATCACCGGCGACCAGCGGTCGCGCCTCGGGGCGCAGGCGGCGCGGCGGGCGGCGGAGCTTGAGGCCGAGGCGGCGGCCCGCAAGGCCGAGCAGGACCGGCAGGACCGGATCTACTGGGACCAGACCGGCGCCGCCGGGGACGAGGCGGGCCTGCGCGCCTACCTCAAGCGCTATCCGGACGGGATCTTCGCGGAACTCGCGCAGGAAAGGCTGTCCGTCTTCGAGGATCAGCGCCGCGCCGAAGCGGCCGCGGCGGACCGCGCGTCTTGGGACAAGGCGGTGCAGTTGAACACGCTCAAGTCCTATCAGGACTATCTTGCCGCCTTCCCGAAGGGCGCCTTCGTCGCCGAAGCGCAGCAGAAGGTCGCCGAGATGAGCGTGACGCCGGACGAGGAGATCGCGCGCAAGAAGGCCGAAGCGGCCGAGGCTGCGCTGAACCTCAGCCCTGTCGTCCGCTCGGTTGTCGAGCAGCGGCTTGCCGCGCTCGGACTGAAGCCCGGGCCGGCCGACGGCGCCTTCGACGAGGACACGCGCCGCGCCATCCGCCGCTACCAGCAGGCGCGGGGTTTGCCGGTGACGGGATATCTTAACCAGCAGACGGTCGCGCGGCTTCTGGTGGATTCGCTCTGACGGCTGTCAACCGATACGGCCAGCCAGTCGAAGCCCGAGCAGGGCGATGACGAACAGGCTGCCGAGATCGAAGAGAAGCGCCGCGCGGATGCGGCCCTCGGGCACCCAGTTCGCGCCGCTCTCCCGTGCAGCGCGAACTGGGCGCTTCGTCGAGACGACGGCGAGGCTGGCGGCCGCGAAAAGGGCGATCTTGATCCAGAAGACGGGGTCCGAAAGGTAGACCCCTCTCGGTTGCCCATAGGCCAGCAGAAGCGCGAGGCCGCTCGTCAGGACAACGAGCGCGGAGACGCCGGTCAGACGGTCAAGGCGGACAAGCGCGGCAAGTTCGGCAGGGCGCAGCACCGGACGGCGGAGGATCAGGCTTTTCGCGGCGCTGCCGACGAAGCAGCCGGCGAACGCGGCAAGGTGGATCAGGGTGACGATGGCGAAGGACATGGATCACGTGGTCTGGACGAGGCGAAGACTAAATTGAACCGATCCGTTTAGAAACCCTCGCGGCGACGAAACTGCCAGGAAAATTTGCCCACCTGACGCGAAAGGGCCGCCGGTTTCCCGGCGGCCCTTCCTGCAATCCTGCAAGCGCTCAGCCCTGGCGGGCCTTGAAGCGGCGCTGCGTCTTGTTGAT
>JAGRDU010000084.1 GCA_020446905.1 Paracoccaceae bacterium
CCTTCTATTCAGGTTTTTGAATGGGGAAAACCCTGCGCTTACGCCGAAAGCCGCGACCGATAGTCATGCGCGCGCCAGTTCGCGCGGAAGAGCCACTGCTCTTCGGGCTGGCGGGCTGCGATCTCGTCCGGGATCTCGACCTCGTCAAAGCCCGAGCGGCGCGCCATCGCGTATTGGTCCGCAATCAGCGGCCCGACCGCGCGCAGGCGGCCGCGATAGCCGCGGCCGCGCAGGGCCCGTGCGAGGGTAAAGCCGCGACCGTCCGCATAGGCGGCAAAGATGATGCGGATCAGATCGACGTCGTCGAAGCTGCCGGGAAGCGCATCCGCCGGAGTCTCTCCGGCGATATCGAGCACGCCGGTGCCGTCATGGTCGTCGGCCCGAAACCCAGCGTCCTGCACGATCACGCTCATGCCGCATCCTCCTTCTGATCGGTCAGCGGCACCGGACCGCGCACGATGCGGCCATTGATGAAATGAATGCCGCATTCCTGTTTTTCACTTCCCCGCCAACGGCCTGCGCGCGGATCCTCACCTTCCTTCACGGGGCTGGTGCAGGGGGCGCAACCGATCGACGGATAGCCTTTCGCGACCAGCGGGTGGCGCGGCAGGCGGTTGTTGACGATATAGTCCTCAAGGTCCTCGCGGCCCCAATGGGCCAGCGGATTGACCTTGAGCCGCTTGTCTTCCTCGTTCTCGAAAAAATCGAGCGCGGCGCGGGTGCCGGCCTGAAAGCGCTTGCGGCCGGTGATCCAGCCGTCGAACCCCTTCAGCGCCCGCTCCAGCGGCACGACCTTGCGCAGGTGGCAGCAGGCGTCGGTGTCGGCCGCGTTCAGCGTTCCGTCGGGGTCTTCCAGCGCGATGTCGCGGCGGTCGGCGCGGATCGTGCGCACGTCCGTGAGGTTCAGTTTGTCGGCAAGCTCTCGCTGGTAGTCGAGCGTTTCGGTGAACAGCATCTGCGTGTCGATGAAGATCACCGGCGTGCCGGGGGCGATCACCGAGACGAGGTGCAAGAGCACGACCGATTCCGCTCCGAAGGAGGAGACGAGCGCGAGGTTGCCGACCTCGGGATCATGAAGCGCGCGCTCGAGTACCGCCGTCGCCGAGTGGTGGCGATAGCGGGCGTTCAGCGCCGCGACCTTCTGGTCGAGGCTCGGGTAAGCAGTCTCAAGCGGCATCGCGGGTCGCCTCGGCGGGGTAGAGCGCGGTCTTGAAGGGCTCTGCCCCGAGGCGGCGGTAGGCGTCGAGGAAGGTCTCGTTCCGGTCCGTGCGCAGGTCGATATAGGTGCGCAGGAGGCGTTCCAGGGCCGGGACGACCTGATCGTAGGCGAACCCCGGCCCGGCACGCTCGCCGAGCGTGAGGGTCTCTGTGTGGTCGCCGCCGAGCGTGATCTGGTAGTTCTCGACCCCCGCGCGGTCGAGGCCGAGGATGCCGATATGACCGATATGGTGATGGCCGCAGGCGTTGATGCAGCCCGAGATCTTGATCTTGAGCGCGCCGATTTCCTCCTCAAGGCCGATGGCCCGAAAGTGGGTCGCGATTTCCTGGGCGACGGGGATCGAGCGGGCGGTGGCCAGTGCGCAATAGTCCATGCCGGGGCAGGCGATGATGTCCGAGACGAGGCCGATATTGGCGGTGGCGAGGGCTTCGGTCTTCAGCGCGGCGTGCAGCGCGGGCAGGTCCGACTTGTGGACATGCGGCAGCACAACGTTCTGCTCGTGGCTGATGCGAAGCTCGCCATGGCCGTAGCGGTCGGCCAGGTCGGCGAGCAGCCGCATCTGGTCCGAGGTCGCGTCCCCGGGCGTGGCGCCATGCGCCTTGAGCGAGACGGTGACGATCGCGTAGCCGGGGGCGCGGTGCGCGGTCAGGTTGGTCTCTGTCCAGGCACGGAAGACCGGATCTGCGTCACGGGCGGCGTCAAAATTGCCATCAGGCGCATTGCGGAAGGCGGGCGGCGCAAAGGATTGTTCGATTTCTGCAAGTATTTTCGGGTTCACGCCGGAGAACTCGCGCCGCGTTTGTTCGAAACGTGCTTCGACGGCATCACGGAACTTCTCGATCCCGTTCTCGAAAACGGTGATCTTGATGCGCGCCTTGTACTTGTTGTCGCGCCGGCCCATGAGGTTGTAGGTCGAGATCACCGCGCCGAGATAGGGCAGCAGGTCCGGCTTCGGCAGGAACGGGCGGATGACCTGGCCGACCATCGGGGTGCGGCCGAGGCCGCCGCCGACGATCACCTCGTAGCCCGTCTCGCCCGAGGCGTTGCGGACGATGCGCAGGCCGATGTCATGCGCCTTGGTGACGGCGCGGTCGTTCGGCGAACCGGTAACCCCGATCTTGAACTTGCGGGGCAGGAACTGGAATTCCGGATGGTCGGTGGACCACTGGCGGATCAGCTCGGCGGTCGGGCGGGGGTCCTCGATCTCGTCGGCGGCGGCACCGGCGAAATGGTCGGCGGTGACGTTGCGGATGGTGTTTCCGCTGGTCTGGATCGCGTGCATCTCCACCTCGCCGAGCGCGTCGAGCATGTCGGGCACATCGGTCAGTTTCGGCCAGTTGTACTGGATGTTCTGGCGCGTGGTGAAATGGCCATAGCCCTTGTCCCAGCGGTCGGCGATCATCGCGAGCTGGCGCATCTGGCGCGCGGAGAGTGTGCCATAGGGCACCGCGACGCGCAGCATGTAAGCGTGAAGCTGCAGGTAGAGGCCGTTCATCAGCCGCAGCGGGCGGAACTCGTCCTCGGTGAGCGAACCGTCGATGCGGCGCGTGACCTGGGCGCGGAACTGGGCGTTGCGTTCCCTGACGAAGGCTTCGTCGAAGTCGGAATACTTATACACGGGCCGCGCCCTCCTGCTTGCCATGGGCGTAGTTCGACGGGCCGCGGGTGCGGAACGCCTCGCGGAAGTGAATCGGCTCCGGACCGTTCGGGCCGCGGCGGGCGTCGGCGAGGTAGGCGCCGACGACGATATTGCGCTGGTGCCCGGCCTTGAGGAGCCGAAGCTGCGCATGGGCCTCGTCCTCGATCAGCTCGGCCTCGGCGTGATCGCGCGTCCAGCGGTCGTCGGCGGTCAGATAGACGACGTCGCCCTCGATGAGGGCGTTGGCGGTGACGACTTTGGGCGTGTAGGCGCGGCTCATGGCGGGTCCTGAAGGGCAGATTTTCTGCATCCAATATAGGAAAATGTCCCGCATCTTGGCCATATAGCCTTGCGAATAAGGAAGAATGTTCCTATTCAGCGGTCGGGAAATACTCGTGTTTCGATTTCGGAGGAAAACGCGAATGGCAGTCCGGCTGGACGAGATGGATCGGAAAATCCTTGCCCAGATGCAGGAAGATGCCTCGCAGTCTCTGGACGAGATCGCCCGCAAGGTCGGCTCGTCCAAGACGCCGGTCTGGAACCGCATCCGCAAGCTGAGGGATGCCGGCGTGATCCGCCGCCAGACGGTGCTGCTCGATCCCGAGGCGCTGGGGCTCGAGGCCTGCTTCTTCGTGCTGATCCGCACGTCGGAGCACGAGGCGGAGTGGCAGAAGAAATTCCTCAGGACGCTGAAGGCGCGGCCCGAGGTCCTCGAGGCGCACCGTCTTGCCGGCGATATCGACTATATCCTGAAGGTTCGGGTGAAGAACGCGCGGGCCTACGATCAGTTCTACCAGGCGCTGATTTCCGAAGTGAAGATCTACAACGTCACCGCGCTCCTCAGCATGGAAGAGATCAAGTCGACGACGCTTCTGCCGCTCTGACGGTTCCCGGGGGCGCCGCCCCCGGACCCCCGGAGTATTTTCGGACAGAAAGGGATCAGTGGGCGACCGCGAGCCGTTCCAGCCCGTGAAAATGGTATAGGTTGGCGTAGCGCGGCGGCTCGGTGAGCCTGAGTGCGGGCAGGCGCTGGAAAAGGATGGGCAGCGCGATCTGGAGTTCGAGCCGGGCCAGCGGCGCGCCGACGCAGAAGTGGAGCCCCGCGCCGAAGGTCAGGTTCGGTTTCTGGGGCCGGGCGGGATCGAAGCGGGCCGGTCTGTCCCATTGGCCGGGGTCGCGGTTCGCGGCGGCCAGCAGGCAGCCGACCTGGTCGCCCCGGCGGAACAGATGGCCGCCGATCTCGACATCCTCATAGGCCCAGCGGGTGAAGAGATGCAGCGCCGGGTCGAAGCGCAGGATTTCCTCGACCGTCGCCTCGACCCGCTCCGGGGTCAAAACGGCGGCGCCGATCCGGTGTTCGAGCAGCGCCTTCACGCCATTGCCGATCGTGTGCACGGTCGCCTCGTGGCCGGCGTTCAGCAACAGGATGCAGGTGGTGATGAGCTCGTCGGTGGTGAGTTTCTCGCCGGCGCTTTCGGCGGCGATGAGGTGGGTGATGAGGTCGTCCGCGGGGCGGGCGCGGCGGTCATCCACATAGGCGCGCATGAAGGTGACGAAGGCCCCGGTCGCGGCGACGGCGGCCTCCTCGCTCGCGCGGGTGCGGCCGGCCTGATACATGCCGACCATGGCGTTCGACCAGGCGAGAAGGTCGCCCGCGCGGGTTTCCGGCACACCGAGAAGCCGCGCGATGATGATGACGGGGAGGGGGCGCGCGAAATGCGCGAGAAGGTCGCACGCGCCATCCGGCATCGCGTCTATCAGCCGGTGAGAGAGCGCCGCGATCTCGGGGCCGAGGGCGGCAATCCGGCGTGAGGTGAAGGCCCTGAGGACAAGCGAGCGTAGGCGCGTGTGACGCGGCGGTTCGAGCTCCAGCATCGAATGCGCCTCGACCGCGTAAAACGGGGCCAGGTGCGGCGGGATCTCGGGCAACTTTTCGGCGGGCACCTCGCGGCCGAAGCGGCGGTCGCGCAGGATCGCGCCCACGGCGGCGGCCGAGGTGGCGCAGACCAGGTTGTAATCTTTCCAGAAAAAAAGGGGGCCGGCGGCGCGGGCGCGGTCATAGAACGGGTAGGGGTTCTGGACGAACCCGTCTTCGGTCGGGGATTGGGCGAGCGTCTGCATGGGAAAAGCTAAGCGATCCGGGCGCGAGGGTTCAAGGGCGCGGCGGACGGGACTGCGCGATCAGGACGCCGAGCATGACGAGGATGGAGGCGGCGAGCTGAACCCAGCTCCAGCTGTCGCCGAAGGCGAGGGCGATGAGCATGACGTAGAGCGGCGCCACGTTGATGTGCATCGTCGCGACCCCGATCCCGAGTCCGGCGACACCGGTCAGGAAAAGAAGCTGCGAAATCGCCATGGACCCGATGCCGTAGAAGGCGAGATAGGCCCAGTCGCGTGGGGTGATTGCCGCCCACGGGATGCCGGGCCCGCCGGCAAGCGGCAGGAGGGCTTGCACCGCGAGCGCGAGGACGGCCCCGCCTGTCATCGTGATCGTGGTGCGCCCCAGCGCCGACATGGCCGGAATCCGTGTGACCGAGGCGCGCGACCCCCAGGCGAAGACGAAGGTCGAGGCGAGGATCGCGGCAGCGCCGGCGCCGAAGTCGAGGTGACCCATGCGTGCGCCATAGACGGCGATGCCGCCGCCGACACTGAGCACGATCCCGAGGAGGACCCGCCAGCCCAGCCTGCGGCCGTCGAAAAGCCATTCAAGACCGATCCCCACGATCGGCATGGTCGCGGTAATGACGGCCGTCGTGATCCCGTCGGTCCAGCTTTGACCGTAGACAAGGCAAAGTGCCCCGAGGCCGAGGCCGACGGCACCGACCAGAAGGCCGCTTCTCCAGGGTGCCGCACGCATCTCCTGGCCCCCGTCGGCGAGGTACCAGATCGGCAGCAGGAAGGCCGTCGCGAAGGCCAGCCGCAGCGTCGTCACCGCGACCGAGGGCAGGTGGTCCAGAAGCGCGTCCGCCATCGGAAAGCCTGCGGCCCAGACCAGCATCGAGCCGACGCAGGCGATGTTGGCGGCAAGCGGCGACCGGCCCGGCGCGGGCGCAATCTGGGCGAACGTCACGGGAAGGCGCTCCGGGGCGGTGGTTTCCGTCCCAGTCTAGGGTCACCGCCGGGCGCGCGGCCCCTCTGGAAGCGACCGGCGCGTGTCGGGAATGTCAGGCGGCGTCGAGCGCTGCGAGGATCGCGCCGAAATCGGCGGCCTTCAGGCTGGCGCCGCCGACAAGGGCGCCGTCGACATTCGAGGTCGCGAAGATCTCGGCCGCGTTCGAGGGTTTGACCGAGCCGCCGTAGAGCAGGCGGAACCCGTCCGAGTCGGCAAAGCGCTTCGCGAGCTCCGCGCGCAGGAAGTCGTGCACTTCGGAGATCTGTTCCAGCGTCGGGGTGCGTCCGGTTCCGATGGCCCAGACCGGCTCATAGGCGATGACCGTGTTTGCTGCCGCCGCGCCCTCAGGCACCGAACCGGCAAGCTGGCTGCCGATGATGCCAAGGGTTTTTCCGGCGTCGCGCTCGGCTTCGGTCTCGCCCAGGCAGATCACCGCGACAAGGCCCGCCGCAAGCGCAGCCTCGGCCTTGGCACGCACCTCTGCATCGGTCTCGCCATGATCCGCGCGGCGCTCCGAATGGCCGAGGATCACATGGGATGCACCGGCATCCTTCAGCATGGCGGCCGAGATGTCGCCGGTATGGGCGCCGGAAACCTTGGCATGGCAATCCTGGCCGCCCACCCTCACCGGGCCGCCCTTCGCCTTCCACGCCATCTGCGCGACCAGTGTCGCGGGCGGGCAGATCAGCACTTCGGATTTCGGGGCGGGATGCGCCTTGGCCAGCGCCTCGACTTCGGACAGGCTCGCGGCCGTTCCGTTCATCTTCCAGTTGCCCGCCGCCAGTTTCCGCCGCATGCGATCCTCCCCTAAAGTGCGTCCAACGCCTGGCGGGCGAGCATGCAGGCGTGGTCCGGATCGTCAAGTGCGGCATGTGGTAGCCGCCAGTAGGGCATCGCGGTGGTCGACTTGCCGCCCCGTGAATAGGTCCAGCGTTCCCAGCCTTCGGCGGCGACCCTCTCGGCGAAGGACCCCGCGCCCTTCAGCCAGATCGAGCCGTCGGAATGGAGGATCGCAAAGATCACGCCATCCCGATAAAGGCAAAGGCCGCCCATCATCTTGCGGGTGGTCAGCGGCCCCAGATCCTCGAAAAGCTCAAGCGCGAAAGCGATCTCGCCCTCCGAGACGCTCATGCCGCGGGCGTGTCCTTGAACTTGATCGACTCGCCGCAGCCGCAGGCCTCGGCCACGTTCGGGTTGTTGAACTTGAACCCGGATTCCAGAAGCGAGGTCTCGTAGTCGATCTCGGTGCCGAAAAGGAACATCTGCGCCATCGGTGCGATCATCACGCGCGCGCCCTCCTGTTCCACGATCTCGTCCATCGGGCCGGGTTCGGCGGCGAACTCCATGGTATACTCCATCCCCGCGCAGCCGCCCTTCTTGACGCCAAGGCGCAGCCCGAAGGTGCCGTCCTTCGCCATCAGGCGGCTGATCTGCGCAATTGCGCGCGGGGTCATGGTGACCGGGCTCTTGCCGGGAATGCCGAACATTTCGCGTCTCCGTTCCTGCCTGTAAATCTAGGGAGGCCGGGGGGTTTTCTCAAGCCGCTCTTCGGAAACGGTGAAAGTCGGTGCAATTCATGGCAGAGTGGTCGGACGAACGGGGGCGGATGCAAGGAGGCAGCGGATGAAACGCAGCTTGCTGTTGCTGACTCTCGCGGGCCTCTTGCCCGGCTGCGAGGTTGTCGAGGCGATCCTGAACGGGCTTGGCGCGCTGAAGGCGCAGCCGCAGTTCGCGCTGGCACGCGTGGTGCCGATCGCCGGCGGAAGCCCGGGGGACCTGACGGTCGAAGTCCGGCTTGGCACCGTGACGGCGCCGGGGCGGGCGCATCTCTTCGGGCCGATCCGCCCGAAGCCGACCGCCTATACCCACGAGCCGCGGCTCCTTTGGGACGGGACCGGGGCGCGCCTTGCGGTCGCCCTGCGCGAGGAATTCTTCGGCGGCTTCGATGACTGGATCTACGTCTACGATGTCAATGAAAACGAAGAGTTCTTCGGCTCGGACGACACGATGGGCACCGCGATGAGCACAGGTTGCGCCCCGCTTGACGCGCCCTCGCTGCAGGCCGCCGCGGACCAGTCGATCGCCGAGGGCTTCATCCCGGCGGGCAGCGTCGCGAAGATGCGACCGGGGACCGGCATCATCCAGGGCGCGGGCCTGACCGGCTGGCTGAGCCCGAGGGCCTTCGCGATGACGCTGTATCACGAGCCGCGGGTCTTCGCGCTGGCCCCCGACGGAACCGAGCATGACCTCGCGGTCCTCACCGGCAGCCCGACTCTTGGTGCCTTCGTGACGATTTCGGCCGTCTTCACGAAGGCGGGCAGCGGCTGGACCGCCTCGGGATGCGCGCTGGTGCCGCCCGCGATCCCGGCTCGCCCGGCGCCACATCCTGCCGTCACGGTCGATGCGTCGGGCCGGCTACGCGCCGATGGCGTGGCACTCAATGACCAGACCGGGGCCGCGATCGGCGGCGTCGAGGCGGCCGACGGCAGCTACTGAGCGGCGTGCGTCGCAGCTAGCCAAAGAGCCCGACAGCCGTGGGGACGAGGCCGGGGAAGACCTCTCCGGTGTCCGCGATCCCCATGTGGCCGGAGAGGACCTCGGCCAGCACCGCGCGGTAGTCGGTGGTGACCGCAAGGTCGGCGCCTTCCTCGAGCGCCTCGTTCGCAAGTCCCGGCCAGCGCCCGAGCAGGCGCCCGCCGCGCGCCTGCGGGCCGAGCACCATCATCGCTCCGGCGCGGCCATGGTCGGTGCCGCCCGAGGCGTTCGACCTGAGGCGGCGGCCGAATTCGCTCATCACCACGACCGAGGTTTCGGACTGCAGGGGGCCGAGATCGCGCCAGAAGGCCATGAGGCTGGCGGAAAGCCCGCCGAGCAGGGCGGGAAAGTCCGCCGCCTGATGCGCGTGGGTGTCCCAGCCGCCATAGTCCACCGTCGCGATGCGCAGGCCGAGGTCCGCCTTCATCGACCGCGCGACGGTCTTGAGCGAGGCCGAGAGCGGCGTATCGGGATATTCCACGGCCGGGGCATAGGCGGCAAAGACGTCTTCGGCCTCGTGCCAGTAGCGCTCCTCGAGCGTGCGGCTGAGGGCGAGGATCTCGGACACCGTCGCGCCGAGGCTGCCGTGGCTGCCGAACCCCGCCTGCATGCGCGCCCGCAGCGCCGGGGCAAGCCAGTGTCCCGAAGCCATCACAAGCTCGGACAGGTCCGGCGCGACGGCAGCGCCGCCGCCCCGCAGGCTTTCGGGCAATGTGGTTCCGACCGCCAGCGCCGGCAGCGGCGCACCGCCCGGCAGAAGGCGCAAGGTGCGGCCAAGCCAGCCGCCGGTGGCCAGGTCATCCGACGCGCGCTCGATGCGCGCCTCGGCGTCGAAGTGGCTGCGCGTCGCCTCGCCAAGGCCGGTGGCGTGGACGATCGAGAGATCGCCCGCCTTGAAGAGCGTGCCGAGGTCCCCCGCGGCATCGTGAAGGCGGAAGTCGACATCGGCAAGTGCCGGGCCGAGCGGGATGCCGGCAACGTCGGTGCCCTTGCCGACGCGCAGGCTGGCGGGACGGGCGTCGATGTAGTGCGGGTCGGCGCTGGGGGCGACGAGCGACAGCGAATCCGCTCCGCCGCGCAGGAAGATCACCACGAGCTTGGAGTCTGACATGGCGGGCCTCAGCGGTAGAAGACGGATGGTGTCAGGGCGGCGAAGGCAATGAGCGCCGCCGAGAGGTCGTGCCGCTCGTCCGCGCTCTCCGGCAGGGGGTCGTCCGGCGCGGCGTCCCATTCGCCAAGAAGGTCTTCGAGCCCCTCGAAGGGACCGCCCGTCAGACGCGCCGCCCAGTGGTCCGCCAGCGCGCGGAGATCGGCGAGACCATCGGGAAGATGGTCCGACAGCCGGTCGCGCGTGCCGCCGAACCAGTCGTCATGTGCCGTCGTCGCGAAATCGACCATCCGCAGGATCACGGTCGAGGAGGTCCAATCCTCGCTGCGGTCGGGATGACCGGTGGGCGGCGGGAAGCTGTGCTGCATCCAGCCCGCGCGGGAAAGCTGCCAGTAGGGATCGCCGCCCTGCGGGGCGACCCTTACCCCGGTCGCGCGGTAAAGAGCGGCGAGATACTCGAACGGGCGGCGGAGCTTGCCGGGCGGGGCGGCGAAGGCCGGGTCGTCGACCAGCGCACGGACGACGCGCGCGATCTGGTCGGCGCGCCCCTGCTGCGCAAGGAACACTGCCGCGAGCCGGTCCACCAGCGCCGGGTCCGGATCGTCCGCGAGCAGCCGCCGGGCGATCTTGCCGCAGACGAAGCGCGCGGTGCCGGGATGCGCCGCCAGCATGTCGAGCACATCCTCGCCATCGGCCAGCGCGGCGCGGTTGGGTGGAAACTCGCGGCCGAGGATGCGCTTCTGATAGGGGTCGTGCCAGCCCTCGGCATAGTGGAATAGCCCGGTCCTTGGCGCTTCCACCCCCTCGGCGATCCAGCGCCCGTCGCCGACCGTCCATCCGGTGAAGGCGCGCGCGACTTCAAACACATCCTCGTCGATGTATCCCTCGGCAAGGCCTTCCGTGGCGCCGGGAACGTCGGACCATCGCGCGTGGCGGTCGTTCAGATAGTTGCCGGCGCCGAGCGTGTGCAGTTCAAGAAGCTCGCGCGCGAAATTCTCGTTCGCGGGGCTCGCGCGGCTTGCGTCGTTGTTGAGGTAGAAGAGCATGGCCGGGGCGCGGGCGACTTGACCCAGAAGCGCGCGGAAGTTGCCGAGGGCGTGTTCGCGCAGCATCGCGTCATAGGCGGGAAAGAAGCAGGCGCAGTATTCGTCCTTCTGGCTGTGGACGTTGAAATGGTCGTGCCAGAACTGGGTCATCACCTCGCGAAGCTGCGCGGGCGTGTGCACCGCACGGGCGAGCGACAGCGCCAGCACCTCGTCGGCCGGGCGCGCGCGTTCGGCGTAGGGCATCGGCGTCTCCCAGTCGATCAGCGGCAGAACCGCGTCGGGTGGAGCATCGACATAGGAAAGCGGGCGAAGCTCGTTCACGGCGGGCCAGCTGTGCCCCTCGCCGTCGTCATCCGCCTCGTATTCGATGCGGACCTGCATGTCTCTCTGCCGCGCCAGCCAGGCCTCGGGCCGTGCCGGCAGGGCGAACTGCTCGTCAAGCCAGGCATCGCGGCCGATCGCGGCGAGGTGGTCCAGATCCTCGGGCGTCGGTCCGAAGGTGAGGCGACCAAGGAAGGCGCGATCCGGGTCGTCAGCCCGTGCGGCGCTGGCCGGGGCTGCCCGGAGCGCGACGGTCGCCGCGGTCAGAAGCAGGGACGCATTGAACGCGCGTCGAGACAGGACCATGGCACACTCCGAAGCCACCTCGCGGCGCGAGCGTAGCATGAAGACGGGGTCCTGACAGGTTCACCTGAGTTGCGCGCGGGCCGGTCGGCGCCGCCTTGCCGGCTCACATGAAGCCAAGCTCCAGCCGCGCCTCGTCGGACATCATGTCCATGCCCCATTGGGGATCAAAGGTCATCTCGACCGCGACGTCCTTGACCCCGTCGAGCGGCTCTACGGCGTCCTGCACCCAGCCCGGCATCTCGCCCGCGACGGGGCAGCCCGGCGCGGTCAGGGTCATGACGATCCGGACCTCGTTTTCGGGCGAAATATCAATGGTATATATAAGACCAAGATCAAAGATGTTGACCGGAATCTCGGGGTCGTACACGGTGCGGCACGCCTCGACCACGCCGTCATAGAGGGGATGATCGGTGGTCGAGGGCCGGATCAGCGGCATGCCTTCGACGGGGGCGGAATCTTGGGCGGTCATCGCGTGTCCAGTCCTTTGTTGAGCGAATATATAGGAAATGGGGGGCCCGCCGTAAAGCCCGGCGGGGGATCGGTGGCGCGTCCCACGTGCGTCGGTTCTGCGTAGGTTTCACGTAGTACATCCGTAGCTACGGGGGGCGCGGCCGCGGCGTGACGGAACGCGGGCCTTCACCCGGAGGCCGGGAGCGGCTAAGACGCCGGCCCATGACACAGCGCTTTGCCTTCACCCTGCACGCCACCGACGGCACCGCCCGGACCGGGACGATCCAGACCCCCCGGGGAGAGATCAGGACGCCCGCCTTCATGCCCGTCGGCACGGCGGCGACCGTGAAGGCGATGCTGCCCGACAGTGTCCGCGCGACCGGCGCCGATATCCTTCTTGGCAACACCTATCACCTCATGCTGCGCCCCACGGCCGAGCGGATCGCGCGGCTCGGCGGGCTGCACCGCTTCATGAACTGGGAGCGGCCGATCCTGACCGACTCGGGCGGCTTTCAGGTGATGAGCCTTGCGAGCTTGCGAAAGCTGACCGAGGAGGGTGTGCGGTTTTCCTCGCATATTGACGGGTCGAAACACATGCTGAGCCCCGAGCGCAGCATGGAGATCCAGCGGCTTCTCGGGTCCGACATCGTGATGGCGTTCGACGAATGCCCGGCGCTGCCGGCGACCGATGCCGAGGTCGCGCGGGCGATGCGCCTCTCGATGCGCTGGGCGCAAAGGTCGCGCGATGCCTTCGGCGACCGTCCGGGCCATGCGCTGTTCGGCATCCAGCAGGGTGGCGTCACGCAGGAGCTGCGCGCCGAAAGCGCCGAGGCGCTGAGGGCCATCGGGTTCGACGGCTATGCCATCGGCGGGCTTGCCGTCGGCGAGGGGCAGGAGGCGATGTTCGGGGTTCTCGACTATGCGCCGGGGATGCTGCCCGATGACAAGCCGCGCTACCTCATGGGCGTCGGCAAGCCCGACGACATCGTCGGGGCGGTCCAGCGCGGCGTCGACATGATGGACTGCGTGCTGCCGTCGCGATCCGGCCGGACGGGACAGGCCTGGACAAGGGCAGGTCAGGTCAACATCAAGAACGCCCGACACATGGACGACCCGCGCCCGCTGGACGAGGCCTGCACCTGCCCGGCCTGCCGCAGCTACTCGCGCGCCTATCTGCATCACGTCTTCCGTGCCGGAGAGATCATCGCCTCGATGCTTCTGACCTGGCACAACCTGCACTACTACCAGGAGCTGATGCAGGGCCTGCGGGAGGCGATCGCGGCGGGGACGCTGGACCGGTTCGTGACAGATTTCCACGCCGCGCGCGCCGAGGGGGACATCGCGCCCCTCTGATCGGCCCGCGTCAGCCGTGGGTCAGGAAGATCGACATCGTCTTCAGCGCATTGTGGACCGAGGGGGCGAGTGTCTCGACCCGCGCGGTCAGGTCATGCAGGTCGGTCAGATCCCGCCTGATCGCCTCGATCTCGGCGTCGGTCATCTCGCGGTCGGAGCGGGAGAAGCCGCCCATCGAGCGCGATCCGTCCCGAACAAGGGCGATGACAGCGCCGTAATTCATGCCGAAGCTGCGGCTGCGCTGCATCACGCCGGCGGGGTCGTCGAGTTCGCTCCAGCGGATCGTGCCGTCGTTCGCGAAGCCCCAGCGTACCACCGGATCGTGCAACACCAGCCCCTCGCGCGAGTAGGTGTCGAGCCAGTCCTTCTCGTAGGACTGGAAGAGGTACTTCGGCGACGTGAACCGGACATGAAGGGCGATCGCGAAGCCGGCAGGGCTCGCGTCGCGCAGGCGGGTCAGCTTGGCGCTGATCTTCTCCTGGTCGTTCATCGTCCTCTCCGCAGCAGGCCGCCGCTTCCGTCCCGGAGCAATCCGTGCCATATCCGGACGAACGCCACAACTATGAGGCGTTGCGCGTTGCAAGAAAAGTGCCTTTGCGGGAAGAGTTTCCGATGGATCACGGGACAGAGGGGCAAGAGTTCTCCTATCTGGCACCCGCCGGATACTACATCGCGCTGCGAGTCGGCTTTGCTTTTCCTCTGGCCGAGACCAACGCGCTGCCACCCGCCTGGATCGACACCTACACCGCTGGCGGTTTCATGCTGCAGGATCCGGTCATGCAGTGGCTCTACACCAATGTCGGTGCCATCCGGTGGAGCGCAGTCGCGTTGCCCGATCCGCGCGAGGTTCTGGCGCAGGCCGCGGCGCACGGGCTGCGCTTTGGCGCTGCGATTTCCTGCGCCTCGACCGGGACCGAGGGGCAGCGCAGTTTCGGGTCCTTCGCGCGGGCCGACCGGGAGTTCTCGGACGACGAGATCGGCATCCTGTCGCTGAAACTGAGGCGGCTGCACGAGGCGATGGCGCCGCCGACCAACCTGACGGAGGCGGAGCTGGAGGCGCTGCGGATGGTGCGCGCCGGGCTTCTCCTGAAGGAAATCGCGGCGCGCCTTGGCGTGTCGGAAAACGCAATCAAACAGCGCCTTAAGAACGCCAAGCTCAAGCTTGGTGCCAAGACCATCAGCCAAGCGGTGTCGACGGCGGTCGGTTACGCGCTGATCTGAGGGCGAGGCCACACCAAATGCGCGAATTTGTGCCGCCAACTCGCCATTAAGGATTTTTCCCGCCCGATCTTGATGCTCTAATTGCCCCGCCTGATAGGAGGGGCAATCATGGAAAACATCACCTTCGACCTTTTGAACATGCATCGTTACGGCACGGCCTTCTACGACTACCTGAAGATGCGCAAGCAAGTGTTCGTGGACGAGCTCGGCTGGGACATTCCCCACAACGACTTCGTCGAGATGGACCAGTACGACAATCCGATGACCCATTATTCGCTCGTCGTGCGGGACGGCGTGCTGCTGGGCGGGGCGCGCGCCATGTCGACGATGGCGGAATGGAACGGCGCCGGTTGCATGCTCAACGACATCATCGAGGGCAAGCTGCCGACCATTCCGACTTCGGTGATCGACACCCCGATCAAGACCCCCCGCGTGTGGGAATGCTCGCGCCTTGTCATGGCCGAGGATATCGGTTCGGCCGAGGACCGGGCAGAATGCCTCGCGCTGATCGTCGACGGCCTTGCCGAGATGGCGCGGGCGCAGGGGGCCGATGAACTCATGTCCTTGACGCGGCTCCCGCTCCTGCGCGCGTTGCGCCAGCTGGGCTGGGCCTGCGATCGGATCGGCACGCCCTATACGCAAGGGGGGCGCAGCTACGCCGTGCTGAGCATGCCGGCGACGAAGCTCGCGGCGGTCGCGGCATGAGCGCGGGCGTGCCGGGACGGGGCGGCGGGGCGGCGCCCGGGACGTAACGGCCCGGGCGACAATCCCGCCGCGCGCGCCGGACAGGTGCGGGTCAGGGGTTCCGACCTTGCCCTTCGCGGGCAGGAGCGGCATTGTTTAAACGGCCGGGTTCCACGCTCGGTTGAAGGCAGCCGCGCGCCTGCCTAGATAGAGGGGCGTACGGAGAGGGCAGGTGCCGCCGATGACCGGGGCCGGTGCCTTCTTGCGAAAGACAGGAAACGCGAATGACAGAGCAGTTCTCCCCCAGCTACCCGGTGTTGCCGCTGCGCGACATCGTGGTCTTTCCGCATATGATCGTCCCCCTGTTCGTGGGGCGCGAGAAATCGGTGCGGGCGCTGGAAGAGGTGATGAAGGAGGATCGGCAGATCCTTCTGTCCTCCCAGATCGACCCGACGCAGGACGAGCCTTCGACGGACGGCATCTACAAGGCCGGCGTGCTGGCCAACGTGCTGCAGCTTCTGAAGCTGCCGGACGGTACGGTGAAGGTGCTGGTCGAGGGCAAGAGCCGGGTGCGCATCACCGATTTCATCGAAAACGACGCCTATTTCGAGGCGACGGCCGAGGGCCTGCGCGAGGTGCCCGGCGACAAGGCGACGGTCGAGGCGCTGCTGCGTTCGGTCGCCGAAGAGTTCGAGCGCTATGCCAAGGTCAAGAAGAACGTCCCCGAGGAGGCCCTGTCGGCCATCTCGGAGGCGCGCGATCCGGCCAAGCTGGCCGATCTCGTCTCGGGGCATCTCGGCATCGAGGTAGGCCAGAAGCAGGAGCTTCTGGAGACGCTGAACGTCGCGGAGAGGCTGGAGAAGGTCTATGGCCTGATGCAGGGCGAAATGTCGGTCCTGCAGGTCGAGAAGAAGATCAAGTCCCGCGTCAAGAGCCAGATGGAGCGCACCCAGCGCGAGTATTATCTGAATGAGCAGATGAAGG
>JAGRDU010000085.1:0-9692 GCA_020446905.1 Paracoccaceae bacterium
GGTGTCGATCACGCCCTAAGCGTCAGTTCCCGCGCCGGACGAAGCGACCGGCATCTTCGGCCGCCGATTTCAGCCACTTGGACTTGTTGACGGTTTCCTGCCATTCTGCCTCGGGGTCGCTGTCATAGACGACCCCGCCGCCGGCCTGGATGTAAAGCTTGCCGTCCTTCACGACGGCGGTCCTCAGCGCGATGCACATGTCCATCTCGCCATTGGCAGCGAAATAGCCGACGCCGCCGCCGTAGATGCCGCGCTTTTCAGGCTCCAGCTCGTCGATGATCTCCANNCCATCGCGCGGACCTTGGGCGCGCCCGAGACGGTGCCGGCGGGCAAGCCGGCAAGCAGCGCGGAGAGCGCATCCTGATCCTCGCGAATCTCGCCGACCACGTTGGAGACGATGTGCATCACATGGGAATAGCGCTCGATGATGAACTTTTCGGTCGGGCGAACGGTGCCGATCCTGGCGACCCTGCCGACATCGTTGCGGCCAAGGTCGAGCAGCATCAGGTGTTCGGCGAGTTCTTTCCTGTCGGCCAGAAGGTCCGCCTCGTGCGCGCGGTCCTCCTCCGGGGTGCGGCCGCGCGGGCGCGTTCCGGCGATGGGCCGGATCGTCACCTCGCCGCCGCGCAGGCGGACAAGGATCTCGGGGCTGGCGCCGACGATGTGGAAGCTGCCGAAGTTGAAGAAGGTCAGGAAGGGCGAGGGGTTGGTGCGCCGCAAGCTGCGATAAAGCGCGAAGGGCGGCAGCGTGAAGGCGGCGGTCCAGCGCTGCGAGGGGACGACCTGGAAGATGTCGCCGGCGCGGATATAGTCCTTGGCCTTCTCGACGGCGGCCTTGTAGCCCTCGGGCGTGAAGTTCGAGACGAGCGGGCCGACCGCGGCCGCGTCGCCGAGGCTGCGCGTCTCGCCGGCCGGCGCGCGTTCAAGGTCGCGCACGGCGTCCATGACGCGCTCTGCGGCCTGGGCATAGGCGGCGCGGGCGGAGAGGCCCGAACCAACCCATGCGGGCGAGCAGAGCGTCACCTCGCCCTTCACGCCGTCAAGGACGGCGATCACCGTTGGGCGCATCAGCACCGCGTCGGGCGCGCCGATGGGGTCGGGCTTCACGTTCGGCAGATGCTCCACAAGCCGGATCATGTCGTATCCGAGATAACCGAAAAGGCCCGCCGCGATGGCGGGAATACCCTCGGGCATCTCGATCCGGCTTTCCGCGATCAGGGCGCGAAGCGTTTCCAAGGGATGGCCCGCGAGATCCTCGAAGGCCTCGGGATCGAAGCGCGCCTGACGGTTGATACGACTTTTCGTGCCCTGGCAGTCCCAGATCACGTCCGGCTTGAGGCCGACGACAGAATAGCGCCCGCGCACCTCGCCGCCGGTGACCGATTCCAGCATGAAACTCATCGGCTGAGCCTCGGCCAGTTTCAGCATCAGCGACACGGGCGTGTCGAGATCGGCGGCAAGGCGGGTATGGACGAGCTGGTTCTCGCCGCGTGCCCAGCCTTTTTCGAAGGCCTCGAAAGTCGGGGTCATCGCCACGGGCTCTGTCCTTCAGTTCATCTGCGCGTGGACGGCGTTGATCGCCGCAGGATCAAGCCGGATGCCCGCCTTGTTCTCGATCGCACTCGCGTAGAGACGGAAGAGATCCTGCGCCATCGACTGGCCGGTCTGCGCCTCGATCGCCTCGCGCGTCTTCACGACGTCCTCGCTTGCCGGATCGGCGGGGGTGACCGTCTCGACGCTGACGATGAAGACGCGCCCGTCGCTGTCGATCACGGCGCTGTCGCCCTCGGGCAGGGCAAAGGCGCGCTCGCCGACGACGGCCGGCGTATCGGCGATATAGCCGCCACGGGCGAAATCGTCATAGCGCGTCGCGACAAGACCTGTGGCGCTGAGCGCCGCGCCCGAGGCGAGGGTCGCCTTGACCTCTTCGGCGCGGGCGAGCAGCGCGGCATGGGTCGCCTCGCGCGTGACGCCGGCGATGACGGCATCCTTCACCTCGTCCATGGGCCGCAGCGCAGCGGGTTCGGTGCCGTCAAGGCGCAGGGCAAAGACGCCGCCATCGTCAAGCGCGGTCAGCGTCGGAAAGTCCTCGGCCTTGACCGCCCCGGCCGCCTCGCGAAAGGCGGAATAGGCGGCGATGCCCTCTTGCGTCTCGGCGCTGAAGTCGATCTGGGCAAGGTCCATGCCCTGTTCCTTCGCGACCTCCTCGAGCGTTGCACCCGAGGCGAGCGCATCCTCGATCAAGTCGCTCTTCTCGGCGATCTCGCGGCGCGCCTTGTCGGTCGCGGCTTCGGCGGCGAGGTCGTCGCGCGCCTCTTCGAAGGTTGTCTCGGAAGCGTCAAGGATCGCGTTCATCGAAAAGAGCGCAGGCCCGAGGTCCGAGGGCAGCGGGCCGACGATGCCCGGCGCGTCCAGCGCAAAGACTGCGTCGGCGGCCGCGCCGAGATCCTCGCGCGCGACCTCGCCGAGGTCGAGATCGGCCAGCGTCAGTCCGCGCTCCTTCGCGAGATCCTCAAAGGTGGCCGTGCCGGCGTCGAGCCGGGCCTTGGCGTCGGCGGCGCTTGCCTCGTCAGGATAGACAAGCCGCTCGACCAGCCGCCGCTCGGGCACGACGAATTCCTTGATCCGCTCCTGATAGGCCGCCTTCAGCGCCGCCTCGTCCAGTTCCACGGTATCGGCCAGCATCTCGGGCGAGAGCCAGACATAGGTGATCTTGCGCGCCTCGGGCCTGGTGAACGCCTCGGGATGCGCGTCGTAATAGGCCTTGAGCGCGGCCTCGTCCGGTGCCGGGACCGGCGCGGTCAGGTCCGAGGCGATGAGTTCGGCGACGGTAAGGTCGCGGGTCTCGGTCGCCCAGGCGGCAAGGCCCGCCACATAGGCCTCAGGCGCGGCGGTGGCGCCAAGGGCCGCGCGCTGCAGAAGCGTGCGCGCGGCATCCTCGCGCAGCTTGGTCTCGAACCCGGTTTCCGAAAAGCCTTCCTGTTTGAGGACCAGCGCATAGGTGTCGCGGTCGAAACTGCCATCCGCACCGTGAAAGGCGTCGATCGAGGTCAATTGCTTGCGCACCTCCTCGTCACCGACCGAAAGGCCGATCCGAGCCGCCTCGCCATCAAGGGCGGCGGTGGCGAGGACCTGCGCCTGCACCTGCTGGTCTAGCCCGAGGGTCTGGGCCTGCTCGAAGCTGAGCGACTGGCCGACCTGCGCCGAGGCCGCCTGCATCTCGCGCCGGAGCGCGCGGGCATAGTCGTTCACGTCGATCTCGCGGTCACCGACCGACCCGATCGAGCGGACGGAGCCGCCGAAATTCCGCGCGCCGAAGCCGCCGAGCCCGAGAACGAGAAGCGCCATCAGCGCCCAGATGACGGTGCTGCCACGCTTTTTGCTGCGCAAGGGGGTCGACATGTCTGGTGGTTCCCGTCCCTGAGTTTGTTCAGCTGTTTAGGCCACGGACCGGGGCGGGGCAAGGCCGAGGTCAGGGGTTGAAGGCGGCAAGCCGTCGGCACATCTCGGCGATGCCATCGGCGCCGATATTTGCGAAGGCGATGCGCAGTTCGCGCGCGCCGTCGGGGTCTCCCTCGGGCCGGAACATGGTGCCGGGCAGGAGGAGGATACCGGCGTCGCGCACCAGCCGCTTGGCCAGCTCGGGCGAGGACAGGGCATGGGGGTGGCGGACATAGGCGAAGAACGCGCCCGAGCCGAGCACCTGCCAGTCCGGCAGGGCAGCGAAACCGGCGTCCAGCGCGGCGCGGCGGTCCAGGATCTCGGCCCGTTCTCCGGCGACCCACTGCGCGAGGTTCCGCATCCCCCAGAGCGCGCCGATCTGGCCAAGCTGGCCGGGGCAGATCGCGACGGTGTCGAGGAACTTCTCTACCTCGGCCAGCTGGCGGCGGTCGGCGACGATGGCGCCGACGCGGTGGCCGGTCAGCCGGTAGGCCTTCGAGAAGGAATAGAGGTGGATCAGGGTCCCCCGCCAGTCGGGGTCCGCGAAGAGATCGTGCGGCGCCCCCTCGCGCCCGTCGAAGTCGCGGTAGGTCTCGTCGAGGAGGAGGGCAAGGCCGTGGCGCTTCGCAAGATCGTAGAAGGCGCGCACCGTCGCCGCGGGGTATTCGGCACCGCCGGGATTGTTCGGCGTGACGAGGACGATGGCGCGGGTGCGCGGTCCGATCAGCGCCTCGGCCGCCTCGGCGTCGGGAAAAAGCTCCGCGCCGGCGGGCAGCGGCACCGCCCGGATGCCCTGCATGTCAAGCCACATTTTATGGTTGAAATACCATGGGGTTGGAAGAATGACTTCATCTCCGGTCGAAGCCAGAGTCGTCATCGCCGCGCAGAAGGCCTGATTGCAGCCCTGGGTGATCGCGACCTCGGCCGCGGCGATGGTGCCGCCATAGGCCAGCGACCATTGCGCCGCTATCTCCTCGCGCAAGGCAGGCAACCCGAGAACCGGCCCGTAGAGATGCGCCGCCGGATCGTTGAGTGCCGCCTCGGCCAGCGCGCGGCGCAGGGGTTCGGGCGGCGGCTCCATCGGCGCGGCCTGGCTCACGTTGATGAGCGGCCGTTCGGGCGGGAAGGTGACACCCTCAAGCCAGCGGCGCGCCTCCATGACCGGCGGCGCCTCGGTTGCGGCGATCTGGGGGCTGAGCGGAAGCATCTTGGACCTCCTGCCGGTGTCAGTCGGTGCCGCGATAGGGCTGGACGTATTGCAGTGCCATGTCCCAGGGGAAGAAGATCCAGGTGTCCTGGCTGACCTCGGTAATATAGGTATCGACCTGCGGGCGTCCGTGCGGTTTGGCATAGACCGTCGCGAAATGCGCCTTGGGATAGAGCTTCCGCACCAGCTCCAAGGTCTTGCCGCTGTCGACGAGGTCGTCGACGACCAGCACGCCTTCGCCGTCGCCCATCAGGTCCGCCTGCGGGCTTTTCGTGACCTGGGCGTCCATCTGGCTTTGATGGTTGTAGCTTTTCACCGAGATCGTATCGACGATGCGGATGTCCAGTTCGCGGCTGACGATCATCGCGGGAACAAGGCCGCCGCGGGTGATACCGACCACCGCCTTCCAGGCGCCGCCTTCGCCCGGTCCCTTGCCGTCGAGCCGCCAGGCCAGGGCGCGGGCGTCACGGTGAATCTGGTCCCAGCTGACGTGGAAGCCTTTTTCATGCGGCAGGCGATCGGGGGCCAAGGGCGGTCTCCTCAGGAAGCGGCGATCTTTATGCCGAGGACGGCCAGGAGGCCGCCGAAGGCGCGGTCGATGATGGTCTTGAGGCTGATATAGCGCAAGCGCGTCCGTTCGAGCGAGAAGATGCGCGCGACGAGCGTGTTCCAGATGGTCTCGTTCAGGAACACGACGGCCAGAAGCGCGCCGTAGACCCAGAGCGGGGTCGAAGGCGGCACGGTGCCGAGGAAGATCGCCGAGAACATGACCGCCGGCTTGGGATTGGCCAGCTGGGTGAAGAGGCCAAGGCGGAAGGCGGAAAGCGCCGAGCGTGGGACGGGGCGCGTGTCGGCGGTGTCGAGCGGGACACTGGCGTCACGCCAGAGGTGCCAGCCCATCCAGAGAAGATAAGCGCCGCCGGCGAGCTTCAGCGCCGAGAGAAGCGCCGGGGCGGCGGCGAAGACGAGGTTCAGCCCGAACATCGCGGCCGAGGCCCAGACCACGGCGCCCGCACCGATACCGGCCGCAAGGAACGCGCCCGTGTGGAACCCCTCGGTCAGGCCGGTCCGCGCGGACATGAGGACCGCCGGGCCGGGGCTGACGGCGGCAAAGAGCGACAGTCCCGCGAAGGCGAGAAAGGAGGCTGGCGTCATTCCTTGCGGCCCGTCACCGCGTCGATGTCAGGCGCGTCGACCGCCTTCATGCCGACGACATGATAGCCGCAGTCGACGTGATGTGTCTCGCCGGTGACGCCGGACCCGAGGTCGGACAGCAGGTAGAGCGCGGACTTTCCGACCTCGTCCTGGCTGACGTTGCGGCGCAGCGGCGAGTTCAGCTCGTTCCACTTCAGGATATAGCGGAAATCACCGATGCCGGAGGCGGCCAGCGTCTTGATCGGCCCGGCCGAGATGGCATTGCAGCGGATGCCGTCCTTGCCGAGATCCTCTGCGATGTAGCGCACAGAGGCCTCCAGCGCGGCCTTGGCGACGCCCATCACGTTGTAATGCGGCATCACACGCTCGGCCCCGTAGTAGGTGAGCGTAAGAAGCGAGCCTCCGTCCGGCATCATCGCTGCGGCGCGCTTGCAGACGGCAGTGAAGGAATAGACCGAGATGTCCATCGTCATGCGGAAGTTGTCGATCCCGGTGTCGACGTAGCGGCCCCGCAGCTCGTTCTTGTCGGAAAACCCGATGGCGTGGACGACGAAGTCGAGCTTGCCCCAGACCTTCTCGAGATGCGCGAAAAGCGCGTCGAGCGAGGCGGCGTCGGCGACGTCGCATTCGACGATGACAGAGGAGCCGACTTCGGCCGCGAGTGGCTCGACCCGCTTTTTCAGCGCCTCGCCCTGGTAGGAAAACGCAAGCTCTGCGCCATGTTCCGCGCAGGCCTTCGCGATTCCCCAGGCGATCGACTTGTCATTCGCCAGCCCCATGATGAGGCCGCGCTTGCCCTCCATCAACTTGATCGCCATTCGTGCCCCCGCCCGCTTTATTGTCGAGTTCCGAAGCATTAGGCTATGTCCAAGTCGCCTTCAAGGGCAGGGGTCACGGCAGGGTTGAGTGCCGGGTGATTCACGCATCTGCCGCGAGAAGAAGGCAAGGGAGGTTCGGTCATGGTGGACCGCGAGACAATCTTTGCGGGCGGCGATCCCTTCGAAATCGCGCGTAACTGGCTGAAAGAGGCCGAAAAGTCCGAACTGAACGACCCAAATGCCATCGCTCTGGCTTCGGTTGACCTCGAAGGCATGCCGAATGTTCGGATGGTCCTTCTGAAAGAGATTGAGGCCGATGCGTTTCTCTTCTACACCAATTACGGATCGGCGAAGGCGCGAGAGATCGAAACCTCTGGCAAGGCCGCGTTCGTGTTGCACTGGAAGTCGCTGCGTCGACAGATCCGCGTACGAGGGGTAGCGAGTCGCGAGGACGGGCCGAAGGCGGATGCCTATTTCGCGTCGCGGTCCCTTCAGAGTCGGTTGGGCGCCTGGGCGTCCAGACAGTCGAGCCCGCTTGCGTCACGAAGCAAGTTGATGGCCGAGGTGGCTAGAGTGACGGCGGCGCAGGGTATCGCGCCGAAACGTCCGCCGTTCTGGGGCGGGATTCGGATCCGGCCCGTTGAGTTCGAGTTCTGGGCTGACGCGACGTTCCGCCTGCACGACCGGTTCCGGTGGCGCCGCGTCACGCTTGAGGCGGACTGGACCGTTGAGCGACTGTACCCCTGACTGTTGTTGTAGTGACAAGTGAGAACTGAAGTTGCTTGCTAGGCGCTAGCGCGCATGTCCGGGAACTCTCCGGGCGCTGCGCAGATGGAAAAAGACGGGTTATGACGCAAGAAGAACAGGGCCAGCACGAGGTTTCGGGCCGCGTGAAATGGTTCGATCCTGCGAAGGGCTTCGGATTCATCGTCGCGGACGAAAGCGGCGGCGATATCCTTTTGCATGCCAATGTGCTGCGGAACTTCGGACAGAGCTCGGTCGCCGACAATGCGCGCATCCGGGTCGTCGTCCAGCAGACGGCGCGCGGCGCGCAGGCGGTCGAGGTGCGCGAGGTTCTTCCGCCCGAGGGTGACGAATCGGCGCCGATCGAGGATCTCGGCGCCAGCGATGCGGCCGAGATCGCGGCTCTGCCGCTGGAACCGGCCCGTGTGAAATGGTTCGACAAGACCAAGGGTTTCGGCTTTGCGAATGTCTACGGCCGGCCCGAGGATGTGTTCATTCACATCGAGGTGCTGCGCCGCTCCGGTTTTGCCGATCTGCAGCCGGGCGAGGCGGTCTGCCTGCGGGTGATCGAGGGCAAGCGCGGCCGGATGGCAGCGCAGGTGACCTCGTGGGAATCGGCGCTGCGCGAGCGCAAGTGATGCGGCGCGCGGCGGTTTTCGGGGCGCTGCTTCTCTGCCTTCCGGCCGGGGCCGATGCCGGCTGCTCTCCTTCGGTGGCGGAGTTCCGCTGGGACGGCGGAAGCGCCCGTTTCGCGGTCGAGATCGCCGATGACGATGCCGAACGGGCCCGAGGCCTGATGTTCCGCGAGAAGATGGGCGCGGGGCAGGGAATGCTCTTCGTCTACCCGGCGCCGCAGCCGGTGGCGTTCTGGATGAAGAACACGCTCATTCCTTTGGACATGGTCTTTCTTGATGGTGCGGGCCGCGTCACGGCGGTGCACGAGAATGCCGTGCCGGGCGATCTGACGCCGATCCCGGGCCCGGCCGACACGCTCATGGTGCTCGAGATTGGCGGCGGGCTTGCGCGGCGGATCGGGCTGGCCCCCGGCGCGGCGCTGCGCCACCCCGCAGTTCCGCAATCGGGCGCGGCCTGGGCCTGCGACTGAGGTTTCCCTTTCCTTGGCGGGGACGAGTCGCTAGGAACGCGGGCACGGGGCGTAGCGCAGCCTGGTAGCGCGACGGTTTTGGGTACCGTAGGTCGGAAGTTCGAATCTTCTCGCCCCGACCATTCTCCTCTCTATATCTGGTAGGGGCCCCTCGCTCATCCGCCATCCGCTGCAGATCCTGGCAGGCTTTCGCCGAGACGCGCGCCGTCGGGATCGCCGTGACGTGCGCCGGCGACCGGACCCGATACTTTCGTCGCGACGTGCAAGCCCGCCGGATTACACGGTTTCTTGAACCTGCGAGCGATTGTTTCCCGAAAGTGTGAATCGGGGCGGCAAACCGGGCCCCCTTCGTCAACCGAAAAACTATGCCTCCCCCCTAAAAAATCCGTTGACCAGACCCTCCAATTTGCGTCAGTTTGTGCGAGCCGACGAAAAAGCCACAAGATTTAGTGGTCGGCGGGACGGGAGACAATCTCACAAGATTTCCGGCGATTATACGCTGGAACGCGGCGCGCGCACTCGCCGCGAGGGGGTATTGTTGACCGATCACGCCTCGGAGGTGCCGGCGCGGCAAGACGCTTCGACAAGAGGCGCGCCGCTTAACTGTTAAGATATGGGGCAGCGATGAAGATCGAACGCAGATTCACCCGGGACGGGCAGGATGCCTATTCGGGTCTGGCTTTCACGACCACGGCGTCTGAAATCCGCAATCCCGACGGCAAGATCGTCTTCCGCAACGACAGCGTCGAAGTGCCCGAGGGCTGGAGCCAGGTCGCGTCCGACGTGCTCGCCCAGAAATACTTCCGCAAGGCCGGCGTTCCCGCCGCGCTGAAGAAGGTGCGCGAAAAGGGCGTGCCGGAATTCCTCTGGCGTTCGGTCCCCGACGAGGCCGCGCTGGACAAGCTGCCCGAGGCCGCGCGATTCACCGGCGAGACCTCGGCCAAGCAGGTCTTCGACCGGCTTGCCGGCGCCTGGGCCTACTGGGGCTGGAAGGGTGGCTACTTCACCACCGAGGCGGACGCGCAGGCCTATTACGATGAGATGCGCTTCATGCTGGCCGAACAGATGGCCGCGCCGAACTCGCCGCAGTGGTTCAACACGGGCCTCCATTGGGCCTATGGCATCGACGGCCCTGGCCAGGGCCACTTCTATGTCGATCACACCACCGGCAAGCTGGTGAAGTCGAACTCTGCCTATGAACACCCGCAGCCCCATGCCTGCT
>JAGRDU010000085.1:9838-11179 GCA_020446905.1 Paracoccaceae bacterium
GCGGCAAGTCCTCGGGCCTCATGGGGTTCCTGAAGATCGGCGACCGCGCGGCGGGCGCGATCAAGTCGGGCGGTACGACGCGCCGTGCGGCCAAGATGGTGATCTGCGACATGGATCACCCGGACATCGAGGCCTTCATCAACTGGAAGGTCATCGAAGAGCAGAAGGTGGCCTCGCTCGTCGCCGGCTCCAAGACGCATGAGAAGCTTCTGAACGAGATCTTCGGCGCGATCCGGGCTTGGGATGGCTCGACCGAGGATGCGGTCGACCCGGTGAAGAACGCGGCGCTGAAGGGGGCGATCCGGGGCGCCAAGAAGGCGATGATCCCGGAGACCTATGTCAAGCGTGTCCTCGACTACGCCAAGCAGGGCTATGACAGCATCGAATTCCCGACCTACGACACGGATTGGGATAGCGAGGCCTACGCCTCCGTCTCGGGCCAGAACTCCAACAACTCGGTCCGCGTCACCGATGCCTTCCTGAAGGCGGTCAAGGACGATGCTGATTGGGAGCTGATCCGCCGCACCGACGGCAAGGTCGCGAAAACCGTGAAGGCGCGCGAGCTTTGGGAGCAGGTCGGCCACGCCGCCTGGGCCTGCGCAGATCCCGGCATCCAGTTCCACGACACGGTCAACGCCTGGCACACCTGCCCGGCGGACGGGGACATCCGCGGCTCGAACCCGTGCTCGGAATACATGTTCCTTGACGACACGGCCTGCAACCTTGCCTCGATGAACCTCCTGACGCTCTACAAGGACGGCAAGTTCGACGCGGACGGCTATATCCACGCAACCCGTCTCTGGACCGTCACGCTGGAAATCTCGGTCCTGATGGCGCAGTTCCCGTCGAAGGAAATCGCCCAGCGGTCCTATGACTTCCGCACGCTCGGCCTTGGCTACGCCAATATCGGCGGCCTCCTCATGAACATGGGTCTGGGGTATGACTCGGACGAGGGCCGGGCGCTTTGCGGCGCGCTGACCGCGATCATGACCGGCGTCGCCTACGCCACCTCGGCCGAGATGGCCAGCGAGCTGGGCGCCTTCCCGGGCTATGCGAAGAACGCCGAGCACATGCTGCGCGTCATCCGCAACCACCGCAACGCCGCCTATGGCAAGACGGACGGGTATGAAGGGCTGGACATCAAGCCGGTCGCTCTCGACCACGCGAACTGCCCGGACCAAACCCTTGTGGCGCTTGCGAAATCCTCTTGGGACGAAGCGCTCGCGCTTGGCGAAAAGCACGGCTACCGCAACGCCCAGTCCACAGTCATCGCGCCCACCGGCACGATCGGCCTTGTCATGGACTGCGATACCACTGGGATCGAGCCGGACTTCGCGCTGG
>JAGRDU010000086.1 GCA_020446905.1 Paracoccaceae bacterium
GCATGACGAAGAACGGCGCGATCACGAGGATTCGGACGATGCCCTGGCCCCACATCGGCTGGTCAAGCAGAAGCGCGAGGAGGACACCGAACACCACCGTGATGACGAGGGCGCCGACGACGATGATGAGTGTTGCGCCGATCGCCGGCCAGAAGGACGAGGAGGTGACGAAGCGGACATAGTTGTCGAAACCCGCAAATCCGAGGTCGCCGCCGCGCAGCGGCTGGTAGTTGCGGAAGCTGAACCAGAGCGTCATGACGAGGGGCACCAGCATCCATCCGAGCAGGAGGATCACGGCGGGCGCCATCATCAGACGGGCGGCGGAGCGGGACGCTTTGGTGGCCATGAGGCGGACCTTTCTCGGCTGTGCCGCGGCACAATGACTGCAGAGTGGCTATCAGGCTATGTCGCGCGCAGGGGGCCGGAGGGCGGAAGGCCGCCCTCCGGGGTTGGCGCCGGGGCTCAGTAGCCCGCGGCCTCCATGGCGTCGGTGGCGATGGCCTGCGCCTTGGCGAGGGCCTCTTCCACCGTCTGCTGGCCGGCATAGGCGGCCGAGAACTCGGTGCTCACATCGGTGGCGATGCCGGCGAATTCCGGGATCGCGGCGAACTGGACGCCCACGTAAGGCACCGGGTCCACGGTCGGATGCAGCGGATCGGCCGAGAGGATCGAGTCGAGCGTCATCTTGGCGAAGGGCACCGCCTGATACTCCGGGTTCTCATAGAGCGAGGTCCGGGCCCCCGGCGGGACGTTCGCCCAGCCTTCCTTGGCCGCGACCAACTCGATGTAGCCCTTCGAGGTGGCCCATTCGATGAACTGCTTCGCCTCGGCCTCCTTCTGCGTGCCGGCCGGGATGGCGAGCGCCCAGGCCCAGAGCCAGTTCGACCGCTTGCCGAGGCCGTTGTCCGGCGCCAGCGCAAAGCCGACCTTGTCGGCGACGGTCGAGTCCTTGGGGTTGGTCACGAAGGACGCGGCAACCGTCGCGTCGATCCACATGCCGCACTTGCCCTGTTGGAACAGCGACAGGTTCTCGTTGAAGCCGTTGGTGGCGTAGCCGGCCGGGCCGCTTTCGTCCATCATGCCCTTGAAGAAGGTCAGCGTGTTCTTCCAGGCCTCGCCATCGAAGGTCGGCTTCCAGTCCTCGTCGAACCAGCGCGCGCCGAAGGAGTTCGACATCGCGGTGATGAAGGCGCCGCCCTCACCCCAGCCGGCCTTGCCGCGCAGGCAAATGCCGTTGATGTCGTTGGCACGGTCGGTCATCTTCGCCGCCGCCTCGCGGATGAACTCCCACGTGGGCGCATCCGGCATGGTCATCCCGGCCTTTTCCATCAGGTCGGTGCGGAACATGACCATCGAGCTTTCGCCGTAGAAGGGCGCGGCATAGAGCGTCCCCTCGTAGGACAGGCCCCCCGCCATCGCGGGCAGGAGGTCGGCGACGTCGTAGTCGGCCGACAGGTCGGTCAGCGGCACCAGCCAGCCGTTCTTGCCCCAGATCGGCGTCTCGTACATGCCGATGGTCATGATGTCGAACTGGCCACCCTTGGTGGTGATGTCCGTCGTGACGCGCTGGCGCAGCACGTTCTCCTCGAGCGTGACCCAGTTGACCTCGATCCCGGTCTTGGCGGTGAACTCGGACGCATAGCCCTGCATCCGGATCATGTCGCCGTTGTTGACGGTCGCGATGGTGATGCTTTCCGCGCTTGCGGCGGCTCCGGCCACGCATAGCGCCGTAGCGCCCAGTAGGGCGCGCAGTGTCAGGTGCATTGATTCCTCCCTCATGCCCGCTTGGGGCAATTGCTTATGCAATGGGCAAATATTCGGATGGTGGGCGAGTCTTGTCAATGGCAGATCGTCGCCGCAGCCGCGAAGGGACCGGGCGGGCAGGGGACCTGCTGGATTGTCAGGGTGTTAGCGGGCGGCGAGCAGCCCCTCGGCCATCGCTTCGTTGGTAATGAGGCCGTTGACAAGTCGCCCATGCAGCGCTGCAGCAAGCGCCGGGCGCTTCACATCGCCCACCGCGACGGCAATCACCAGGCGCTCGGCCGCCTTGGGAAGCGGCACCGAGGCGACGCGGCTGTTGACCTCGCAGTCGATCACATGGCCCGTGCCATCGAAGATCCAGCTGGTGATCTCGCCGGTCGCTCCGGCGGCGACAAGCGCGTCCATCTCCTGCGGCGGCACGAAGCCGTCGACGACGAGGGGGGCGCTGCGGCCCATCTGGCCGATCCCGACAAGCGTCAAGTCGGCTTTCTGGCCAAGCGCGATGGTGTTCCGCACCGCCTCCTGCGCGTGAAGCACGGCGAGTTCACCGTGATCGCGCGCAAGAACGGGAAGCGGATAGGGGTAGTGCGTCGCCCCGACCCGCTCGGCCATGGCGATGGTCGCGTTGTAGGGCGTCGCCGAACCGTCCGACATCATGTTGCCGAGAAGCGAGACGATGCGGTGCTGCGGGCAGGACATGCGCGGCAGTTGCTCGACCGTCGCCTTGAGGGCGCGGCCGGTGCCAAGGGCGATGATCTTCGGGCCGTCGGATTTCAGCACCCGCTCCAGCTCTGCCGCCGCCGCGATCGCGGCGCCGGTCAGTAGACCCGGTGCCTCGGGGTCGGAGGGGACGATCTCGCACATCCTGAGGCCGAACCGCTCGGTCAGGGCGCCGGCAAGGTCCATGCAGCGGCCGATCGGGTGGTCGAGCCGCACCTTCACCAGCCGTTCGCTGACCGCCGTCGCCACGAGCCGCTGCGCCGTCTGGCGCGACACGCCGAGCTTGCGCGCGATCTCGTCCTGGGTGTTGCCCGCGACATAGTAGAGCCAGCCGGCGCGGGCGGCATCGTCCAGCCGCGTGGTCTCGGGGGTGAAGCGTCCAACCGTCACTGTGGCGCAATTCCTTCTTCTTCGCTGTCCAACAGGTGTGGGAAAACGGACCAGTTGTCAAAGCTTCGCACGGGGAAAGGCAGGTCGGGGGCGTTTCCGCCAAGATGGGCGCCGCCGGTATAGGCGAGCGCGCGCATCCCCGCCGCCCGCGCCGCGATGAGGCCGGGGGGGCTGTCCTCGATCACGAGGGTGCGCGCGGGGGCGGCGCCAAACGTCGCGGCGGCAAGCAGGAAAAGGTCGGGCGCCGGTTTGCCGTGGGCGACCTGACTTGCCGTGAAGATGCGCCCCTCGAACCGCCCGGCAAGTCCGAGAAGGGCAAGTGTGCGCGCGGCGCGCTCGGGACTTGAGGAGGTTGCGACACAGGCGGGCGCGGTCAGCCGTTCCAGCATCGGCAGAAGGCCCGGCGTCGGACGAAGGTGGTCCTCGAAGAGGGCCAGAAGGCGCTGGCGGTAGCGGTGTTCGAAATCGGCCGGAAGCGGATGGCCCAACTCGTCACGGATCGTTCGCGCGACGGTCGGGAAGCTTCGGCCAAGGAAATGGCGCCGGACATAGGCGCTGTCGATCTGCACCCCCTCGCGCGCGAGTTCGGCGATCAGGACCTTGGCCGACAGTACCTCGCTGTCCGCAAGGACCCCGTCGCAGTCGAAGATGACGAGATCGGGGGGCACGGGGCGGGCGGCGCCGTTCAGTCCTCGCCGTCCTTGCAGAAGATGTCGTAGAGCACGCCGACAACCCGCGCGGCGCGGCCGTCCGCGAGGGAATAGTAGATCGCCTTGCCGTCGCGGCGGGCATTCACCAGACCCTCGAGGCGAAGCCGGGCGAGCTGCTGGGAGACCGCCGCCTGACGCGAGGCCAGCAGGATCTCAAGCTCGGTCACCGACTTCTCGCCGGTCGAAAGGTGGCAGAGGATCATCAGCCGCCCCTCGTGCGCGAGTGCCTTCAGGAAGGCTGCCGCGTCGTCGGCGCGCTCAAGCATCTCGGTCGGCGGTACGATGCAGCCTTGCGCAGCTGCAGCAGCAATGGGGGCGATCTGGGTCTGGGCCACGATGGTCAAATCCGGTTTTCTGGGCAAAACATAGCGGTTCTTGCATGACTTTTCCAGCCCCGTCGCAGGCGCTGCGGCGCAGCACCTTGGGGACCTGGGGCAGGAGGGACGTGCCGGCGTGCGACCGGGGCTTTACCTGCGGCCGATCCACTGGCAATGCTGCGCCGATGGGGGCTGATCTCGACATGCTGCGCGCGCAGGCGCGCCGTGCGCTTGCGGCCGGGCTGGCGGCTGCCGAGGCCGGGTCCGCGACGGTGGCCGCGCTGGCCGCCCGTCCGCTGGCGCCCGTCGCCGCGGAGGGACGACGCGTCGTTGTCGCGATCGGCCGGAGCGCCTGCGACATGGCCGCGGCGGTGCTGGTCGAGCTGGCGCGCGCCGAGCCCGACAGGCCCCGGCCCGAGACGATTGCGGTGACGATGGCGGACGCCGCGCGGGCGGTACCGGGGGCCTGGGTGATGACGGCGGGCTGGCCCGATCCGGACATTGCCGGGATGCGCGCCGCCGCCGCGGTCGAGGGCGCGGTAAGGCCGCTCGGGTCGGGCGACCGTCTGGTCCTGCTGCTGTCCGATGGTGCCGAGGCGCTGGTGCCCGCGCCAGTCGCGCAACTGCCGCTGGCGGATTTCACCGGCCTCGACCGCGCGCTGCGCAAGGCAGGGGCGGGGGAGGCGGAGGCACTTCTGGTCCGCCAGCAGCTGTCGCGGCTTGAAGGCGGCGGGCTTCTGGCGCTCGCGCTTCCGGCCGAGGTCGAGGTGCTGGCGATGGCGCCGGGCGCGGCGGCGGAAGACCTGCGGCTGATCGGCGGCGGCCTGGCGGCGCGCCCGCTTGGCAGTACGGTGACGGCGCGGGCGCTGGTCGAGCTTTACGGCCTCTGGCGCGGCGCGCACAAGGTGGTGCGCCGGACACTCTCGGTGCCGCCGGCGCCGCCGCCCTGGCTGCCGCGGCCGCGCGTCCGGATGGTCGGTGCCAATGCGCTTTCGGTGGCCGCGATGCTGCAGGCGGCGCCGCCGTTGCAAAGCGCGCGCCGCGCTTTCGGGGGCGGCTCGACAGAGGTGGCGCATGACCTTCTGGCCGCCGTTGCGGGGCTGGCGCCCGGTCAGGGGATCGGCTTCGGACTGGAGGCTGCCGGAGGCTGGTCGCCGCCGTCGGCCCGCTTCACGGGGGGCCTGGCGGAGGACCCCGGCGGAGACGGGGAGGAGGGGGCCGAGGCGCTGGAAGACGATGGCGCCCTGTCGCTTCTCACGCTGACGGCGCCGCTTGTCGCGGGCGCGGCGGCGCCGCGCCTTGCCGAGCATCTCCTGCGCTTTCTCTGCCTGGCCCGCGACCGGCGGCTGCCCGGGCCCTGGGTCCTTGCATTGTCGGGCAGCGGCGCGGGCGGTCAGGCGCTGTCGGGCTGGATTGTCGGCAGCGACACGCTGGCGCGCGCCGCATCGGCCGGCCTTGACCCCGATGCGGCCCTGGCGCGCGGCGGTGCGGCAGCGGTTCTCGACGCGGGCGGCGAGCGGGTCGTGCCGGGCCGGGCGGGGGCCGAGGTCGGTGATCTCGGCGTCTTCCTGCGCGGCTGACGGGCGTCAGCTGCCGGGCGCGAAGCCGCCGTAGCGGCGGTCCCAGAAGAGAAGCGGCTGCCCTTCGCGGGTTTCGGCCCTCAGGACGCGTGCGACGAGGATCGCGTGGTCGCCGCCGTCATGTGTCGCCGTCGCGGCGCAGTCGAAGCGGGCAAGGCAGCCGGGCAGGATGGGGGCGCCTTCCGGATTGCGTTCCTGCCCGAGGCCGCTGAAATCCTCGCCCGTGCGGGCGAAGCGCAGGCAAAGGTCGAGCTGATCCTCGGCCAGGACATTGACCGCATAATGCGTCGCCCCGGCGAAGGCGCGGTAGCGGGCCGAGCCGTGCGCCGGGCACCAGAGGATCAGGGGCGGGTCGAGCGAGACCGAGGTGAAGCTGTTGACCGTCATGCCAAGGGGGCCGCGCGGGCCAAGCGTCGTCAGGACGGTGACCCCGGTCGCGAATTGCGCGAGTGCGCCGCGGAACGCGAGCTCGCCCGTGGCGGTGCCGGGGGTGATGAAAGCCATTCTGGTCCTGCCGATGATCGCGCGGTTCAGGGCGCGGCTGCGCCCGGCGTCAGGAAAACCACATTTCGTCAGGCAAGGCCACCCGCGACGATGCGTCGGGGCAGGGACGGGTTCAGACCTCTTCCTCGCCGGTGTCGACCAGCCAGCCGCCGGGGCCGGCGATACGGTCGGGCAGCGCCAGGATCATCAGTTCGCGCAGGATGAGGCAGGCCAGGAGGCTGGCAGCGACGTCGTCGAATGTGATCTGGGACAGGAAGTTCATGTGGTCCTCCGTGGCGATGGTCCCGTTGTGACGTCCGATCGCGGCGCGATTGGGGCGCGGCGGTGACATTTCGCGACCTTTGTCGCGGCGTTTTGGGGCATGTCTTCGGCGGCTGTGCCCCGGCCACCACGGCGCATCGGCGGCCTTGTGCCCCCGCCCTTGTTCTTTTCGTGCCGCTCTCTTATCTCGCTTGCTAACCCTCGGGGCCGTCGCCCCGTGCCCCGGAGGAGAGCTGATGGCAACCGCGCTGCACTACTTCCGCTGGGCCTTTCTCGTCACGATCCTCGGCCTTGCCTTGGCCTTCTGGCTGGGCTGGGGCTACGATCACCGCCTTGCGGGCGCGATCAGCTTCCTGATGATCGGCGCGGTGCTTGCGATCCTCGAAATCTCGCTGTCGTTCGACAATGCCATCGTGAACGCCAACAAGCTGGCGCAGATGACACCGGTCTGGCAGAAGCGGTTCCTGACCTGGGGCATCCTGATCGCGGTCTTCGGGATGCGGATCATCTTTCCGCTCCTGATCGTGGTGATCGCCGCAGGCATCGGCCCGTGGGACGCGCTGGTTCTCGCCGCGACGAAGCCCAACGACTACGCCCGGATCATCGGCGAGGCGCATATGTCCATCGCGGCCTTCGGCGGCACGTTCCTCATGATGGTGGCGCTGCGCTACTTCATTGACGAGGGCAAGGAGGTGGACTGGATCCGCGCGCTGGAATGCCAGCTGCGCCGCTGCGCCAGCGTGCGCGGGCTCGAGATCGCCTTCGTGCTCGGGATTGTCCTCGTCTTTGCCTCGGTCCTGCCGCATGGCGATGTGGGGCGTTTTCTCTTCGCCTCGGTCGGCGGGCTTCTGACCTTTCTCGGGGTCGAGGTTCTGGGTCACGTTCTTGATCGGCGCGAGGCGGCGATGGGGGCTGCCGCGCAGGGCGGCTTCGGGGCATTCCTCTATCTTGAGGTTCTTGATGCCTCGTTCAGCTTCGACGGCGTGATCGGTGCCTTCGCGCTGACCCACAACCTCTTCCTGATCGCGATCGGCCTTGGCATCGGGGCGATGTATGTGCGGTCGATGACGATCATGCTGGTCGAGCGGCAGACCCTGTCCGAGTTCCGATATCTGGAGCACGGCGCGTTCTATTCGATCCTGGTGCTCAGCATCATCATGTTCGCGCAGACGCTCTGGCACATTCCCGAACTGGTGACGGGCGTGCTCGGGTCAGGGTTCATCGGCGTTGCGCTGATCTCGTCCATCCTGCACAACCGGCGGCAGGCGGCCTGAGGGGCGAAGGCCCCGGCATTTGGTCGTGAGGCGCGACTATTCGGCCGCGAGGCGCAGTTCGCGTGCCTCGGCGACCGCGCCGCAGGCGATCTCGAGGCCCTCGGCATAGATGACCTGCGGGGTGTCGAAGCGCAGGCGGTAAAGCCGCATCGACAGCGCGGTGGTCGCGACGATGTAGTCGCCGTCGGCAAGCCGTTCGACCGGGACCAGCGTCTCGGCCTGCCCGAAGAGGGCCTCGGCGCGCCAGTCGCGGATCAGGACGGGCGTCTGCGAGGGCAGGACGAGGTCCTGTTCGGGGCGATCCTGGCCAAGGGCGCCGGCGCGGATCTCGATTGCCTCGCCCGAGTAGCGATGCACGGTCACCTCGCGCACGATGCGCATCCCCTCACGAGTGATGATGCGGTCGCCGGGTTCGATGAATTCGACGGGAAGCGCGCCGTCCAGCGTCAGGATGATGGTGCCGCCGGCGATGCCCTGGGTATCCTCCCAGCGCGGCGTGACAGGAAACTTCGTCACGTTGGTCTGGTGCGCCGTGGTTCCGGACATTCTGTCCTCCCTGATTATCTGCCTCTTTTTTCTGGGAGATTATGGCAATAATCGGGCTTGCCGAGGCATTTTGTGGGGCGGCGGCGAACATCCGCCGGTTGTGAGTCCGGTCAAGACAAAACCCCCCGGTGGGGAAACCGGGGGGCAAGACGGGCGGGCCGGGGGAACGGCCGCCGGGACAGGCCCGGGATGTGCGCCGGCTGACGGGGTTCGGCGGACAGCGATTCTCGCGGGCAGGATCAGACTGCCCGGCGTTTGAATCCCTTCCGTGACAGACGGCTCAGCGGCGCGAGCGGATCATGCCGACGATGTCGAGTGTGCGGGCAAGGATCGGCCGGGCGATCGCATCGGCGCGTTCGGCGCCCTGGCCGAGGATGCGGTCGATCTCGGCCGGATCGGCCATCAGGCGCTTCATCTCGGTCGAGATCGGCGCGAGGACGGCGACGGCCAGTTCGGCGAGCGCCGGCTTGAAGGCGCCGAAGCCGTGACCGGCGAATTTCTCCAGGACCGTCTCGGGCGCTTCGCCGGCCAGCGCGGCGTAGATGTTCACAAGGTTCTTCGCCTCGGGCCGGTCCTTCAGCTCGGCCAGCGTCTCGGGCAGCGGCGCCGCATCGGTCTTGGCCTTGCGGATCTTCTGCGCGATGGCGTCGGCATCGTCGGTCAGGTTGATGCGGCTCGCGCCCGAGGGGTCGGACTTCGACATCTTCTTGGTGCCGTCGCGGAACGACATGACGCGGGTCGCCGCACCCTCGATCACCGGCTCGGGCAGGGGGAAGAAGTCGGTCTTGAAGTCGTGGTTGAACTTGGCCGCGATGTCGCGGGTCAGTTCGACATGCTGCTTCTGGTCCTCGCCCACCGGCACCATCGTCGCGTGATACAGCAGGATGTCGGCGGCCATCAGCGCAGGGTACGCGTAAAGCCCGAGGCTTGCCGCCTCGGCGTTCTTGCCGGCCTTGTCCTTGAACTGGGTCATCCGGTTCATCCAGCCGAGCCGCGCGACGCAGTTCAGGACCCATCCTAGCTCGGCATGGGCCGAGACCTGGGACTGGTTGAAAAGGATCGAGCGGGCGGGGTCGATGCCCGCCGCGATGAAACCCGCCGCGGCCTCGCGCGTCTGCTCGCGCAGGCGCGCAGGGTCCTGCCAGACGGTGATGGCATGCATGTCGACGAGGCAGTAGATCGTTTCGATCCCCTCATCCTGCTTTTCCACGAACCGTTTCAGCGCGCCAAGGTAGTTCCCCAGCGTCAGCCCGCCCGAGGGCTGGATGCCAGAAAAGATGCGCGGTTTGAAGCCTGCGTTGGCCGCCTCGGTCATGGGGTCCGCCCTCGGTCTCGTGTCTCTGGAATTTCCCGTCCCGCTCGCGTATCGCAGGGGGCAGGTCCCGTCAACAACCCCTCGGGAAGGAGAGCCATGCGCCCCGGTTTCAACGAAGCCCCGGTCAATCCCCTGCCGCCGGTCGTCTGGCTTCTGGTGCTGCCCATCATCGCGATGGAGGTCGTGGTGAATGCCGGCGCGATTGGCCTCGCGGGCGGGCAGGCGGGCATCGGCTGGCGGAACGAGGCGCTGCAGCGCTTTGCCCTGTCGCCGGTGATGCTGGACCAGATGTGGGCTTCGGGGCAGGTCCCGCACGATTACCTGATGCGCTTTCTGACCTACCCCTTCGTGCATGGCAGCCTGACCCATGCGATCTTCGCCGCGGTCTTCATCCTTGCCCTCGGCAAGTTCGTGGGCGAGGTGTTCCGCGCCTGGGCGGTTCTCGCCGTGTTCTTCGGCGGGGTTCTGGCCGGCGGGATCGTCTATTCGCTGGTGCCGGGGCTTCAGACCTGGCTTTTCGGGGCCTATCCCGGGGCCTACGGGTTGATCGGCGCCTTCACCTTCATGATCTGGGCGAAGCTTGGCGCGGAACATGCGCAACGCGGCCGGGCCTTTTCGCTGATCGGGATGCTTCTCGGTATCCAGCTTCTCTTCGGCACGCTCTTCGGAGGATCGCCAGACTGGATCGCCGACCTGGCCGGGTTCGCGGCAGGGTTCCTGTTGTCCTTTGCTGTCGCGCCGGGCGGGCCGAGCCACCTGCTGCGGCTGATCCGTCAGCGCTGAGGCGCGGCGCCGCCCCGGAAGTCCGCGAGGCGGAAGGCGCCGAGCGCGTAGGCCGCGAGCCCGTAGACCGCCATCCCGCCGAGGACGAGGGCCGCGAGCGCCCAGTAGCGGTGGCCGTGGGCGGCAAGCTGATCGGACAGCGCCGTCTCCATTGCCCAAAGCGCGGCGCCCATGATCGCCGAGGCCGCGAGGACGCGGGGCAGGCGGGCACGCAGCCGGTCGTCAGCGCGCGCCGCCTCGCCCATGGCGCGGGTGCCCCACCAGAGCTGCGCGGTCATTGCCCAGCCGGCGAGCGTGGTGCCGAGCGCAGCGGCGACGAAGCCGAGGAGCGGGGCAAGGCCGATGGCAAGGGCGGCGTTGACCACCATCGACCAGACGGCAAAGCGGAAGGGCGTCCGCGTATCCTCGCGCGCGAAATAAAGGGGCTGGAGCACCTTCTGGAGGACAAACGCCGGAAGGCCCGCGCCATACACGGCGAGGGCGAGTGCCGTTGGCGAGGTATCCGCTGCATCGAAGGCGCCGCGCTCGTAAAGCACCGAGATCAGCGGCAAGGCTATGACGCAAAGCGCGACGGCGGCGGGGATCGTCAGGAACAGCGCAAATTCCGTCGCGCGCGAGAGGGCATAGCGGCTGCCAAACGTGTCCCCGGACTTCAGGCGGCGCGAAAGGTCAGGCAGAAGGACGATGCCGATGGCGATGCCGACGACGCCCAGCGGAAGCTGGTAGAGCCGGTCGGCATAGCTCAGCCAGGCGATGGCGCCGTCAAAGAAGCTGCCGACCTGGCGCCCGACAAGAAGGTTGATCTGCACGACGCCCCCCGCGAGCACGGCCGGCCCCGCGATCTTCAGGAGACGCCAGAGATCGGGCGTCATGCGCGGGCGCCTGAGGCGCAGGGGGAAGCCCATCCGCGCCGCCGCGATCCAGACGAGGGCGAGCTGCGCAAGGCCGGTGACCGGTGTCGCCCAGGCCATTGTCAGGCCCATGTCCCAGCCCTGCCGCCGCGCGATGACCATGGCCGCGATGAAGATGAGGTTGAGAAGGACCGGCGCCCCCGCTGCCGCGATGAACCGGCCGCCCGCATTCAGAAGGCCAGAGAGGAGCGCTGTGAGCGAGATGAAGAGGATGTAGG
>JAGRDU010000009.1 GCA_020446905.1 Paracoccaceae bacterium
GAAGCGATAGGCCACGTCGAAGGTCGCGCCGCCCCAGCACTCGACGGAGAAAAGCTGGGAGAGGTTGGCGGCATAGGCGGGCGCCACCTTGATCATGTCGATCGAGCGCATCCTTGTGGCGAGCAGCGACTGGTGGCCGTCGCGCATCGTCGTGTCGGTCAGGAGGAGTTTCTTCTGCGACGCCATCCAGTCCGCAACGGCCTGCGGACCCTTCTCCTCCAGAAGATTGCGGGTGCCCTTCGCGGGCTCGGCCTTCAGGCCCGGAACGCGCGGCGGGCGCGCCTCGGCATGGGGCTTCGGTCGGCCCGCCGTCTCGGGGTGGCCGTTCACGGTGATGTCCGCAATATAGGTCAGGATCTTCGTCGCCCGGTCGCGCCGCTTGCGGAACTGGAAGAGCTCGGGCGTCGTGTCGATGAACTTCGTCGTGTAGCTCATGCCAAGGAACGACGGGTGCTTCAGCAGGTTGATGACGAAGTCGATGTTGGTCGAAACCCCGCGCACCCGGAATTCGCGCAGCGCCCGGTCCATGCGGTGGATCGCCTGGTCCGGCGTCGGCGCCCAGGCGGTAACCTTCACGAGCAGCGAATCGTAATAGCGGGTGATGACCCCGCCCGCATAGGCGGTGCCGCCGTCGAGGCGGATGCCCATGCCGGTGGCCGAGCGGTAGGCGGTGATGCGGCCATAGTCCGGGATGAAGTTGTTCTGCGGGTCCTCGGTCGTCACCCGGCATTGCAGCGCGTGGCCCTTCAGCGTCACATCCGCCTGGCTTGGCGTGCCCGTCGCCTCGGCCAAAGTCTTGCCCTCGGCGATCTTGATCTGGGCCTGGACGATGTCGATGCCGGTCACTTCCTCGGTGACGGTGTGTTCGACCTGAACGCGGGGGTTCACCTCGATGAAGTAGAACCTGCCGTCGTCCATATCCATCAGGAACTCGACCGTGCCGGCGCATTCATAGCCGACATGGGCGCAGATCTTGCGGCCAAGCTCACAGATCTCGGCGCGCTGTTCGGCGCTGAGATAGGGGGCAGGCGCGCGCTCGACGACCTTCTGGTTGCGGCGCTGTACGGTGCAGTCGCGTTCGTAGAGGTGATAGATCGCGCCGTGCTTATCGCCGAGGATCTGCACCTCGACGTGGCGCGCACGCAGGATCATCTTTTCGAGATATCCCTCGCCATTGCCGAACGCCGCCTCTGCCTCGCGCCGGCCCTCGCGGACCTTCTCGACCAGTTCCTCGGGCTTGGTGATCGGGCGCATCCCGCGCCCGCCGCCGCCCCAGGAGGCCTTGAGCATCAGCGGATAGCCGATCTCCGCCGCTTCCTTCTTGATCGCGTCGAAATCCTCGCCCAGCACCTCTGTCGCCGGGATGACCGGCACACCAGCCGCAATGGCGACCTTGCGGGCGGAGGCCTTGTCGCCGAGCGCACGCATGGTCGCCGCCTTCGGGCCAATGAAGGTGATCCCGGCCTTGCCGCAGGCTTCGACGAAATCGGGGTTCTCGGACAACAGGCCATAGCCAGGATGGATCGCATCCGCGCCGCACTCCTTCGCGACCCGGATGATCTCGGGGATCGAAAGATAGGCCGCGACCGGCCCAAGGCCCTCGCCGATCCGGTAGGCCTCATCCGCCTTGAAGCGGTGAAGACTCAGCTTGTCCTCCTCGGCGTAGATCGCGACGGTGCGCTTGCCGAGCTCTGTCGCCGCGCGCATCACCCGGATCGCGATCTCACCCCGGTTGGCGACAAGGATCTTCTTGAACTCGGTCATGGCTGTCTCCCCGCAGGCGCGGGCGCAGAATAGGGGCGCTGCGGCGCGGCGCAATACCCCGGGAAGGCGCTTCGCAACATTTCCGCGACATTTCGTTCCCCGTCCGTCCCCGTCAGGGGGCGAGGAGGCAGGCCTTCAGGTCGGCAAGGCTGCGGGCGCCAAGCTGGCCCATGTTCGCGGCCATGTCCTTGGCGAGGACGTCGGCCAGATGCGCCGGGCCGTTCGCGCCTAGCGCGGCCAGCGCATAATGCCAGGCGCGGCCCAGCATGACAAAATCGGCGCCGAGCGCGAGGGCGCGCAGGATGTCGAGCCCCCCCTCGATGCCGCTGTCAAAGATCACCGGCAGCGTCGTCGCAGCGCGGATCGCCGGCAGAACCTCGATCGTCGCGGGGGCGGCGTCGAACTGCCGCCCGGCGTGGTTCGAGACCCAGATCGCATCGGCGCCCTCGTCCTGCAACCGCGCCGCATCCTCGGGGCGGAGGACCCCCTTGATGAGAAGCGGGCCGTCCCAGGCATCACGCAGGGCTTTCAGGTAGTCCCAGTCGGGCGAGGTGCGCAAAAGGTAACCGATATGCGCGGTCGAGGAGAGGCTGACCTTGGTGTCGGCATAGCCGTCCATCAGCCGCATCCGGGGCATGCCCATCCGCAGCGTCCCCATCGCCCAGCTCGGGCAGGTCGCCACCTGCGCAAGAAGGCGGGGTGTCAGCTTCGGCGGCTGGGTCAGGCCCGAGCGGGTCTGCCGTTCCCGGCGGCTTGCCACCGGCACGTCCACGGTCAGGATCAGCGCCGAAAAGCCCGCGTCCTTCGCCCGTTTCAGCATGTCCTTGCGAATCTCGGGATCACGCGGCGGATACATCTGGAACCAGCCGTGTTTGCCAAGGACCGGCGCCACGAATTCCGGCGTCTGGCTGGCGACCGTCGACATGGAATAGGGCAGGCCCAGCTTGCCCGCCGCCGCGGCGAGCAGGCGTTCCGCATCCGGCCAGATCAGCCCTGACATGCCCACCGGCGAAATACCGACGGGCAGGGGGTGGGTCTTGCCGAAAAGGGTCGTCGTCAGATCGGGCGTGATCTCCCCGTGCAGGATCGAGGGTCGGAACAGAACCTCGTCCAGTTTCGCCCGGTTGCGGCGCAAGGTCGCCTCGCTCCCCGTCGCGCTGTCGAGGTATTCCCAGACGAACAGCGGGATGCGCGCCCGCGCGCGGGCCTTCAGGTCGGCAATCGCCGGGTATCGCTGGTGCAGATCCATGTCCGGGGTTGTCGGCGCGGAATCCCGGCTTGTCCAGTGCGAGGGCGAGAACAGACTGTGAACGCGCCTTTCATTCGGCGGACGTTGTGTCTAGATTGGCGCGCATGAGCCATTTCGACGATACCGACGCCTTCGAGAGTGTCCCGCTCTCCGCCCGCGCCATGGCGGCGCGGCCGGCGCCCTATCTCGACGGTCTGAACCCGCCGCAGCGCGAGGCGGTCGAGACGCTGGATGGCCCGGTGCTGATGCTCGCGGGGGCGGGAACGGGCAAGACCCGCGCCCTGACCGCGCGGATCGCGCATCTTCTGGCGCGCGGGACGGCCCGTCCGAATGAGATCCTCGCCGTGACCTTCACCANNCGCGCGAGATGAAGGAGCGCGTCGGTCGTCTGATGGGCGGCGCGGTCGAGGGGATGCCCTGGATGGGCACGTTCCATTCGATCTGCGTCAAGCTTCTCCGCCGTCATGCGGAGCTTGTCGGGCTGAAGTCCAGCTTCACCATTCTCGACACCGACGACCAGATCCGCCTGCTGAAACAGGTGATCGCCGCCGCCAATATCGACGAGAAGCGCTGGCCCGCGCGGCAGCTCGCCGGCCTCATCGACCAATGGAAGAACCGTGCCTGGGGGCCGGAACAGGTGCCGTCTGCGGAAGCGAGCGCCTTCAACCACATGGGCACCGAACTTTATGCGGCGTATCAGGCGCGACTCCTCACCCTGAACGCCTGCGATTTTGGCGACCTCCTCCTCCATGTCGTCACGATCTTCCAGAAGCACCCTGACATTCTGCAACAATATCAGCGTTGGTTTCGCTACATCCTCGTCGACGAGTATCAGGATACGAACGTCGCGCAGTATCTTTGGCTGCGCCTCCTCGCCCAGGGCCACAAGAACATCTGCTGCGTCGGCGACGACGA
>JAGRDU010000087.1 GCA_020446905.1 Paracoccaceae bacterium
TTCCGGCCGACGACCTTACCGACCCTGCGCCGGCGACCTCGTTCGCGCACCTCGATGCCACCACCGTTCTGTCGCGTGCGATCTCCGAACTTGGCATCTACCCGGCCGTCGACCCGCTCGACTCGACCTCGCGTCTTCTGGACCCGGCGGTCATCGGCGAAGAGCACTACAAGGTCGCGACCGACGTTCAGCAGATCCTTCAGCGCTACAAGTCGCTTCAGGACATCATCGCCATCCTCGGCATGGATGAACTCTCCGAAGAGGACAAGCTGGCCGTCGCCCGTGCGCGGAAGATCCAGCGCTTCCTGTCGCAGCCCTTCGACGTGGCGAAGGTCTTCACCGGTTCGGACGGCGTTCAGGTTCCGCTCGAAAAGACGATCGCCTCCTTCAAGGCCGTCGTCGCCGGCGAATACGACCATCTTCCCGAGGCCGCCTTCTACATGGTCGGCGACATCGAGGAAGTGAAAGCCAAGGCGCAGCGTCTGGCCGCGGAAGCGGCGTAAGGGGGCGATATGGCCGACACGATGCAGTTCGACCTCGTCAGCCCTGAACGGCGGCTTGCCTCCGTTCAGGCGCGCGAGGTCCGCATTCCGGGCGCCGACGGCGACCTGACGGCGATGCCGGGGCATTCGGCGGTGATCACCACCCTCAGGCCCGGCATCCTGCGGATCGTCAAGGCCGATGGCGCGACCGACGACTACGCGGTCACCGGCGGCTTTGCCGAAATCTCGGCTGCCGGCACCACGCTTCTGGCCGAGGAGGCGATGCACCTTTCCGAGGTGAAGGCCGACCACGTCAAGGGCTTCATCGCCCGCGCCGAGGAACGACTGCGCGCCGCGAAGGAAGCCGGTCACCACGATGCGGTGGACGATGCGGCAAAGCTTCTGGCCGACATGGTTGCCATGGGCGACCACATCGGCATCTCCTGAGCCCGAGGGGGGGAGAAAGTCGACGTGTGAACGGCCCCCTCGCGGGGCCGTTTACGTTATAGGGGGAGGACACCGATGCGCCGGATCGCCAGTCATCTTGTCGGGGTCGACAGCGGCTCGGTTGTGCTGTTCTCGGACTTTCAGGACGGTGGCGTGATGTGGACGGGCGAGGGCCCGCGCGAGCTGCGCCGGGCCGTCAGCTTCGCCGAGCCTTTCCGCGAGGCCCCCGTCGTCCAGGTCACCATGTCGATGTGGGACATGGACCAGAAGACCAACCAGCGCGCCGATATCTCGGCGGCCAAGGTTACGCCCGAAGGCTTCGTGATCGTCTTCCGCACCTGGGGCGACACACGCGTCGCCCGCGTGCGCGCCGACTGGCTCGCCATCGGCGAGGCGATTGGCGACGACGACTGGGAGATCGAGTGAGGCCTGCTCAGCCCCGCGAATACATGCCTTCGTAGATCGGCATAAGCGTCTCGGCGTCGAAGAGGGACGAGACCGAGGTGCCCGACCAGATATTCATGATCGCCTGCGCAAACATCGGTGCGGTTGGCACGATGCGGATGTTCTTGGCCGACTTGACCTCGGCGGTCGGTTCGATCGAATCCGTGATGACGAGGCTCTTCATCACGGACTTGGTGATGCGTTCGACGGCCGGACCCGACAGGACCCCGTGCGTGATGTAGGAATGCACCTCTTTCGCACCCGCCGCCATCAGCACCTCTGCCGCCTTGCAAAGCGTGCCGGCGGTATCGCAGATGTCGTCGACGATGATGCAGATCTGGCCCGAGACATCACCGATCACCGTCATCTCGGCGACCTCGCCCGCCTTGACCCGGCGCTTGTCCACGATCGCAAGGCCCGAGCCGATGCGCTGCGCCAGTTCGCGTGCCCGGGCAACGCCGCCGACGTCCGGCGAGACGACGGTGACCTCGTTCAGGCGGCCCTTGAAATGGTGCTCGACATCAAGGGCGAAGATCGGTGCGGCGTAGAGGTTGTCGACCGGAATGTCGAAGAACCCCTGGATCTGCGCCGCGTGGAGGTCGAGCGTCAGCACCCGGTCCACCCCGGCCTCGGTGATGAGGTTTGCAACCAGCTTGGCCGAGATTGGCGTGCGTGCCTTGGCGCGGCGGTCCTGGCGGGCATATCCGAAATAGGGGATCACGGCGGTGATCCGGTTCGCCGACGAGCGTTTCAGCGCGTCGGTCATGATGAGAAGTTCCATCAGGTTGTCGTTCGCCGGGTTCGACGTCGACTGGATGATGTACATGTCCTCGCCGCGGACGTTCTCGAAGACCTCGACGAAGATCTCCTGATCGTTGAACCGTTCGACCCGCGCATCGACAAGCCCGACGCTCATCCCCCGGTGCATCGACATGCGCCGCGCGATCGAGGTCGCGAGCGGGCGGTTTGAGTTGCCGGAGATCAGCTTCGGTTCGGTCATGGAGGGCATGTATGGGGTCCTGTGGCAGCAGGTCGAATGACGGATTCGTGACGTTGCACCCCGCTTAGCACCGGGCTAGCCTCCCCGCAAACCGAAGCGGCAGGGGAGGGCGCGCGGGTGGCCCATATCGACTACTTTTTCTCACTCCTGTCGCCCTTCACCTATCTCGCGGGCACAAGGCTGGAAAAGATCGCCGCGAAGCACGGTGCGACTGTCGCCTACAAGCCCTTCGATATCCTCGCCCTCTACGACCGGCTCGGCGCGCCGCGCCCGGCGGACAGGCCGCAGGGGCGCAAGGACTACCGCCTGCAGGAGCTTCGTCGCCTGTCGCAGAAGTCCGGGATGGAGCTGCACCTGCAGCCCGCGTTTTGGCCGGTGAATGCCGCTCCCGCCTCCTATGCGGTGATCGCGGCACAGAAGGCGGGGGGCGGCGACCTGGGCGCGCTTGTCCATTCGCTTCTGCGGGCCACCTGGGCCGAGGAGAAGGACATCTCGGACGACGCGGTCATCAACGCCTGCCTGAAAGCGGCAGGCTTCGATCCAAGCCTGAGCTTCACCGGGTTGCTCTCGGGCGCCGAATCCTATGCCGCGAACCTGGAAGAGGCCTTCGCCCGGGGTGTCTTCGGCTCTCCCTTCTACATCACCGATCGGGACGAGCGGTTCTGGGGCCAGGACCGGCTCGAAGATCTCGATCTGTACCTGTCCGGCAAGCTCTGATGCCGCTGGAGGTACGGGCGGGGCATCTGACCCATTGGCAGGTCTTGGGGCGCGGTGTGCGCCCTGCGCTGGCCATCCACTGTTCCCTCGCCAGTTCGCGCGCCTGGGACGGTGTTGCCGGGCATCTTGCCGACCGTCTCACGCTGACCGCCTTCGATCTGCCCGGACACGGCCGGTCGGCCGATTGGGACGGGCAGGGCGACTATCTGACCCGGTCTGTCCAGATCGCGGCAAGCTTCATGGACCGGTCCCTTGACCTCATCGGTCATTCCTTCGGCGCGGTCGCTGCCCTGCGGTTGGCCATCGCCGCGCCCGAGGCCGTGCGCACGCTGACCCTGGTCGAGCCGGTGCTCTTCGCAGCCGCGAGGGGAACCGCCCCCTGGGACGGGCATCTGGCGGAAATGGCGCCCTTCGATGCCGCAATGCGGGCGGGCGACCATACCGAGGCGGCCCGCCTTTTCACCGCGCTCTGGGGGACCGGCGTAGACTGGCAGGACATGGGTGAGGCGAGCCGCCGCGATGTCACCAGTCGGATTTCGCTGGTCGAGGCTGGCGGCGCTTCGCTTTTTGATGATGCCGGCGGCATCCTGCGGCCGGGTGCGCTTGAATGCCTGGAGATACCGGTGCTGCTCATCCGGGGCGACCGGTCACCGGCGATCGTCGAGCCCGTCGTCGAAGCAATCGCGGCAAGACTTCCCGACGTGGGCGTCGCGATCGTTCCCGGGGCAGGTCACATGCTGCCGATAACCCACCCGGCCGAGACTGCCGGCCTGATCGGCGTCAATCTCGACCGCGGATAAGCCCGAGAAGCGCGTCCACATCCGCCTCGGTCGTCGACCACGAGGCGACGAGCCGGGCGCTGAGCGGGTCCTCGTCCGGTCCGTCCATCGGCTGGTCGAACGGCCAGAGATAGTAGGTCGCGCCGCCGTCGAAGGCGCGGCGGTGACCGGCGCGGGCAAAGCGCGCGAAGACGGCATTCGCCTCGGTCGGGTGATCGAGCGCGGCGCCCGGCAGGGCCGCGATCCCTTGCGACAGTCGCGCCGCCATGGCGTTGGCATGGCGCGCGAGGCGCAGCCAGAGGCCTTCCGCGAGGTAGGCCTCCATCTGCGCCGAGAGGAACCGATGCTTGGAGAAAAGATGCCCGCCGCGCTTGCGGCGCAGCTCGAACTCCCAGGCGCGTTTGGGATCGAAGATCACCACCGCCTCAACGCCCATGCAGCCATTCTTGGTGCCGCCGAAGGACAGAACGTCGACGCCCGCGCGCCAGGTCATCTCGGCCGGGGAAGCGTTGCCGGCGACAAGCGCGTTGGTGAACCGCGCGCCGTCCATATGGACTGGTAGGCCGTAACCTTTCGCCACCGCCGCCAGCGCCGCAACCTCGGCTGCGGAATAGACGGTGCCATGCTCGGTCGCGTTGGTGATGCTGACCATGCCGCGCTGGACGTTGTGAACGCCGCTCCGCCCGGTGAAGGCGATGGCGCGGCGCAGGGCATCGGGCGTCATCCTGGCATGCGCGCCCTCGACCAGCACCAGCTTCGACCCGCCCGTGTAGAACTCCGGCGCGCCGCATTCGTCCTCTTCGATATGCGCGTTGCGGTGGCAGAAGATCGCGCCCCAGGGATCTGTGAGGATCGCGCAGGCGAGCGCATTGGCCGCTGTCCCGGTCGCCACCAGATAGACCTCGGCCTCCGGCGCCTCAAAGATCTCGCGCACTTTCGCGCGCACCCGGTCCATGGCCGGGTCCTTGCCGTAGGGCATGGCGGCCCCTTCGTTCGCGGCGGTGATCGCCGCCATGATTTCGGGCGTGGCGGCAGAAGTATTGTCGGAGGCGAAGTTCATCACAGATCCTCGATGATATGGTCTTCCCAGTCTTCTTCCGGGACCTCGAACTCGGGCACCGTCCAGCCCCGCACCGATTGCCCTGCCTTGTGGACGCTTTCGGGATCGCCCGAGATCAGCGGGTGCCAGTCCGCAAGCTCCAGCCCGTCGTAGCGGAGCCGGTAGGCGCAGGTGGACGGTAGCCAATATGCGACATTTTCGATGGTCTTGGGGGTCAGGAACACGCATTCGGGTACGAATTTCCTGCGATTTTCGTATTGGCCGCAGCGACAGGTCTCGCCGTCGAGAAGCCGACAGGCGACGCGGGTGAAGTAGAGCTCTCCGGTATCGGCATCCTCAAGCTTGTTGAGGCAGCATTTGCCGCAGCCGTCACACAGCGCCTCCCACTCGGCCGGGGTGAGGCGGGCGAGGGGCAGCGTCCAGAACTCGGGGCGCATCGCGGGTTTGGCGGGGCGGCTGGCCATGGGGCGCGACATTGCCCCCGCGCGGCCGGAAAGGGAAGGGGGTCAGGCGTCCGACAGGATCGCGCGGGCGCGGGCGCAGTCGGCGTTCATCTGCGCAATCAAAGCGGGCAGGCCGTCGAATGTCATCTCGGGACGCAGGTAATCGACCAGCGCGACCGACAGGTGCTGACCGTAAAGATCGCCGGCGAAATCGAAGAGGTAGGTCTCAAGGTTCGGACGGTTGTCGCCGAACATCGGTCGCACGCCAAGGCTCGCCGCGCCGTCATAGCTGCCCGCCTGCGGGCCGGTCAGCACATCGACCTTGACGGCATAGACGCCGAGCTTCGGCAGGTGCAGCCCGTCGAGCCCCATGTTGGCGGTCGGAAAGCCCAGATCGCGCCCGCGCTTCTCGCCGTGCAGGACCTCGCCTTCGATCCGGTGCCAATGCCCCAGCATCCGCGCGGCATCGCGCGGGCGCCCGTCGCTGAGGGCGGCGCGGATGGCGGTGGAGGAGATCTGTTCGCCGGCGTCGGCGACAAGGTCGGCGATGGTCACGCCGAAGCCCTCGGCCGCCGCCGCCGCGCGCAGCGTTTCGGCCGATCCCGCACGGCCCTTGCCGAAGCGGAAGTCCGTGCCGACCGTGACATGCGCGACGCCGAGCCCCGCGACGAGAACGTCCGAGACGAAGGCCTCTGCGGTCATGCCCGACAGGGCGGCGTCGAACGGCAGTTCGTAAAGCTCCGCGACGCCCAGCTTTTCCAGCCGGTGGGTCCGCGCCTCGGCGTTCATCAGCCGGAAGGGCGGCGCATCCGGAGCGAAAAACTGCCTTGGATGCGGCTCGAAGGTCACGATGCCGAGGGGGGCGCCGGCGCCCCGCGCGAGGTCGATCACCGCCCGGTGGCCAAGATGCACGCCGTCGAAATTCCCCATCGCGACGGACGCGCCGCGATGGGTCGCTGGAATGCCCTGCCAGTGCCGGTGAATCTGCATCTGCCCCCGTCCGGCGGGGTGGCCCGCCTGGCCTTACGCGCGGCTCGGCGCCAGAACCGTCGCCTCGCCCTTCACCACGACCGTATCGCCCACGCGGCAGGTGGTTTCAAGGGTGACACGGCGCTTGACCGGATCCACCGCCGTCACCGTTACCTCGGCTTCGACTCTATCGCCCGGACGCACCGGCGCGGTGAACTTCAGCGTCTGGCCGAGGTAGACCGTGCCGTGGCCCGGAAGCTGTTCGCCGATCACCGCAGAGATGAGGCCACCCGACAGCATCCCGTGCGCGATGCGGCCTTTGAACATCGTGCCCTTGGCATAGGCATCGTCGAGATGCACCGGATTGTGGTCGGTCGAAACCTCGGCGAAAAGCTCGATGTCGCGGTCGGTGACGGTCTTCACAAGAGACCGGCTCATGCCGATCTCGATATCCTCAAGAAAGATCGTGCCGCGCGTCAGGGTCTCGGAGGTCATGGCGAATCCCGCTTTGGAAAGGTTCGCGACGACATAGCCGATCACGCGCATGCTCGCAACGCGGCGGCGCAAGAAAGGTGCGGCGATTTGCCAGAAGCCGCAAGAATATTGCGATGCCGGTCAGCGCAGGCGCCCGATCGCGAATGTCGTCCCGGTTTCCTGCCGGGCGAGCCAGTCGGCCAGCAGCGCCGCGTCGGGGGCCTCGACATCTCTGCCGAATTCGTCGGCCGCGAGCCCGCCGGTGACGAAGAGCGTGTCGATCCCTTCGCCTAGACCGCCCCGGATGTCGGTCGCGATCCCGTCGCCGACGGCGAGGATGCGCGATGGATCGGGGTCGTGCGCGGCCTCGCCGAGGCGGCGGCGGGCGAGGTCGTAGATCGGCGGGTATGGCTTGCCGAAATAGAGGCTTTCGCCGCCCATCTCGTCGTAAAGCCGCGCGAGCGCGCCGGCGCAGTAGATGCGGCGGTCGCCGAAGTCGACGATCTGGTCGGGGTTGGTGCAGAGAAGCCGCAGTCCCTTGGCCTTGGCGTAAAGGAAGGTGGCGCGGTAGTCCTCGGGCGTCTCGGTCAGTTCCTCGAACGGGCCGGTGCACACGATGCCCTCCGCCTCGGCCAGCGGCACGCGCGCGATCGGCGGTTCGCTCCGGAAGGCGTCGGGCACGTCCTCGAAGAAGCCGAGGTCCTTGTCGGGGCCGAGGTGATAGACCCTGCGCCCGACCGCGCCGGTGAAAAGCGCCGCCTGCGCCGCGTCCCCGGACGAGACGATCATGTCCCAGGCGTCGCGCGGTACGCCCAGCCGGTCGAGCTGCGCCCGCACATAGGCGCTGGGGCGCGGCGCGTTCGTCATCAGCACCACAGTCCCGCCCCCGGCCCGGAAGGACTGAAGCGCCGCGACGGCCGCAGGGTAGGGCACCGCGCCGTTGTGCAGGCACCCCCAGAGGTCGCAATAGAGGACGTCATAGTCTTGCGAGATTTCTGCAAGGTTTTGGATCACGCGTACCATCTGGCCCTCTGAGCATATCGAAAAAGGGAAAGGCGCCCGAAGGCGCCTTTGAAGGGGATTTCGTCCGGATCAGAGTTTCAGCGCCGGGATGATCTGCTTTTTCCGGCTCATGACGCCGGGCAGGACGACCGTGTCGCCGGTGACCGTCGCACCGAACGAGGCCTCGGCCATCCGCTTGACCAGATCGTTCGGCACCAGGAGCGTCGCCTCTTCGTTCAGGATGTCCACGACGAAAAGAAGGACCTGATCGGCGCCGTCCTCGGCCGCGACACTTTCCATCGATTTCATCAGGCTCGCCTTGCGGTCGAGGATCATCTTCGGCGCGGTGGTTTCCAGGACCGAGACGCGGAGTTCCTTGCCGGCGACGTTGTATTCCTTGGAATCCATCCGCAGAAGCTCGGCGTCCGAGAAGGCGCCCACATCCGACTTCGCCTCGAAAAGCTCGGCCGCATAGGCGGAGACGTCGATCCCGAGGTCCTTCGCAAGTTCCAGCGCCAGCGCCTTGTCTTGTTCGGTCGTCGTGGGCGAGCGGAATTCGAGCGTATCCGAGAGGATGCAGGACAGCATGGCGCCCTTGATCTCGCGCGGCATCTTCGCCGCGTTCTGGCCCATGAGGTTGTGCATGATCGTCGCGGTACAGGCCAGGGGCTTGATCGTGATGTCGATCGGGCCCGCGGTGGTCAGCCCGCCGGTCAGCTTGTGGTGGTCGATGATCTGGACGATCTCGGCGTCGTTGATGCCCTCCGGCAGTTCGGCAGGGTTGTTGGTGTCGACGATGACGACCTTGTCACCGGCCGCGATGCCCGAAATGATCTCCGGCTTCGGCAGGTTCCACTTTTTCAGGACGAAGGCGGCTTCGGTATTCGGCTCGCCCAGAAGCTTTGCCTCGGCCGGGGTCTTGCGGTGTTCGGTCAGATACCAGGCCCAGATGATGGGCGAGCCGGTGGAATCGGTGTCCGGGGATTTGTGGCCGAAGACCTTGATCGTCATGGGGGGCTCCATAAGGGATTGGCGGTGTCGCGCGCCTTATAGGCAAGGCAATCGGGCTTGTCACCGTGTCGGCGCGACGAAAAGCAGTCCCGGTGCCGTCCAGAGAGGTCGTGCGGCGAGGGGGGTCAGTCGAGCCGAACCCGCTCCACCGTCCAGCCATCCCGCGCCAGAAGGTTCAGCACCCCGTCCTCGCCCGAAAGATGCAGCGCGCCGAAGGCGGCGAAGACCGGCCCCTTGGTCGCGGCATCCTCGATCACTGGAATCCAGGACCGGTTGCGGCGATTCATGAGGGCCTCTTCCATCTTGGCGATGTCGGCATCGACCTTTTCCGGCGTGGCCCCCGGCAGCGACAGGCTGAAGAGGCGACCGAGTTCCCAGGTGACGCGGACATCCTCGTCGAAATAGGCCTCGGTCAGCGTCGTGGCATAGTCCGCCGCCTGATCGTTCATGGCAAGCGTGGTGCGGATGAGTTCGATCTGCTCATCCTCGGACATCGAATCGAAGATCGTGAAGACAGTGTCATAAGGTTCGAGAGCGCGGACTGGCACGCCGCGGTCCGTGGCCCGCGCGATCACCCGCGCGTCAAGCCCGTTGTCCTTGCCCTGTAGGTCATCCATCGCGCAGGCCGGCACGCCAAGCAGCATGGAGACGTACCAGGGCTGCATCTTCGAGGCGAGGAAGGCGGGAACGCCGCGCGCGCCCATCGCCTTGGCAAGTTGCTGCCAGTCCGCCTCGCCCAGCCGCTCGGGCAGGGTCGGCCCGCTGACCGCGAAAAGGCGGTCCGGCCGGCGCGACATTTCGGCCTGCAGTTCGGCCTGTTCGGTCGCGGTCGCCTCCACGAGCAGGGTTTTCGCGCTGTCGAGCGCGGGGCCGATCGCCGCCATCGTCACGTCGTGGCGCGGGTCGTCGAAATGATAGGTCCCGACGAGGTGGATCTCCTCGTCGCCGCGCACCGCTTTCCAGTAGTTTCCGCGGCCGTAGGGCAGGGCGTCGATCACGGCCGTGATCTGCGCCATTTCGGCGGCCGGCAGCGTCTCGCGCAGGTCGGTGCCGACACAGGCGGCCCCGGCGGGACCGGCGCCCACCGCCAGAACGAGCGCGGCGATGATCTGCCTCATCATCGGTCTGTGCCTTTCCCTACCACCGTCCCAGGGCGGAAGATGGGGGCGGGGAATGGCAAACCCAAGCCGATTGCGCGGCAATTTTGCGCAAACCCGGTGTTGACAGCCTCGTGAGCGCTCCTTACCTACGGCTCCGTTAGCACTCGCAACCGTCGAGTGCTGATCCTCATCGAACCTGGAACCTAGGGAGTGTTACCAGATGGCATTCAAACCGCTTCATGACCGTGTCCTGGTCAAGCGCGTCGAAAGCGAAGAGAAGACCAAGGGCGGTCTCATCATCCCCGACAGCGCGAAGGAAAAGCCGGCCGAGGGCGAGGTTGTCGCCGTGGGCGAGGGCGCGCGCAAGGACTCGGGCGAGCTGATCGCGCCGTCGGTCAAGACCGGCGACCGCATCCTTTTCGGCAAGTGGTCGGGCACCGAAGTGACCGTCGACGGCACCGAGATGCTGATCATGAAGGAAAGCGACATTCTCGGCATCATCGCCTGAGACGCCTTTCCCTAAACCAAACCCAGACATTCAGGAGAAGCCGACATGGCTGCTAAGGACGTCAAGTTCAATTCCGATGCCCGCGACCGTATGCTCCGCGGCGTCAACATCCTCGCCGACGCGGTGAAGG
>JAGRDU010000088.1 GCA_020446905.1 Paracoccaceae bacterium
CGTCGCCAAGGCCGCGCTGGAAAGCTCGGTCCGGTATCTGGCGAATGACCTCGGCCCTGACGGGATCCGCGTCAACGCGATCTCGCCGGGCCCGATGAAGACGCTCGCGGGCGCGGCGATCGGCGGCGCGCGGGCGACGTTCCGGCACACTGAGGCGAACGCGCCATTGCGGGCAAACGCCACGCTGGAGGCGGTGGGCGGCACCGCCGTCTATCTCTGCTCGGACTACGGCGCCTGCACGACCGGAGAGATCGTCCGGGTCGACAGCGGCTTCCACGTCCTCGGGATGCCGCAGCCCGAGAACCTCTAACCCCTGAGCCGGTCCCGGAGCGGCTGGCTTTCCGTCCGGAACGCCTCGGCATCCCCGTAATCGGTGAAGTCGCGGTATTGGTCATGCGCCCCGGCAACGCGGCGGGCGTGCTTGATCGGGCACCAGTATTGCTCGGTCCGCCCCGCGATCTCGCGGACGTAGCCGATGAGCCCGTTGCAATAGCTGCAATAGAGGCAGTTAAGCTTCTGCAAGCCGTTGAGATAGGCGAGGTGGTGGCGGTCGATGACGATATGGTCGCGGCGGCACACTTTGGCGATGCCGTAGACCGGGAAACAGATCGCCTGATAGAGGCTGACGAAGAGGTCCATCAGCGCGAAGGGCAGGATCAGGGAATAGATCACCGGCGCGGTCAGGACGACCATCGGCCGCGTGGCGGCGAGGAATTCACCCAGACGCACCTTGGTGGCGCGGTGGCGGGCCAGAACTTCGCGGTCGAACCGCACGCGGCCCTGTTCGATCCGGTATTTCAGCCTTTCGCGGCGTTCATCGAGCTCGGCGTCAAACTCGGCCTCGAGCGCGGCGAGCGTCTCGCGCAGGCGGTCGAGGGGCGTGGGATTGTGCATCGGCGCTCCTCCTCTGCCCCTCGTGATGACGCAGCCGGGGCGGCGCGGCAAGCGCCATCGTCCTGCACACATTTCCGCCCTTGCCCCCTGCCCCGCCCCGCGCCAGTCTGGCGGCGGGAGACGCAATGGCCATCACGACCTGCATTTTCGACGCCTATGGCACGCTTTTCGACGTGGCCGCAGCGGCACGCGATGCCGCCGCCGAGCCGGGGGGCGAGGCGCTTGGTGCCATCTGGCCAAGGCTGGCCGAGGACTGGCGCAGAAAACAGCTCGAATATTCCTGGCTCCGCGCCGTGATGCGGCGGCATATCGACTTCTGGTCTGTCACCAGAGACGCGCTCGACTGGGCGATGGAGGCCGCCGGGCTTGACGATCCGGACCTGCGCGAACGGCTTCTGGCGCTTTACCGGGAGCTTGCCGCCTATCCCGAGGTGCCCGAAATGCTCTCCGCGCTGAAGGCGGCGAGGCTGAACACCGCGATCCTCTCGAACGGATCGCCGGAGATGCTGCAGGGCGCCGTCGCCTCGGCCGGGATCGGCGCGCTGCTTGATGATGTGCTCTCGGTCGAAAGCGTCGGCATCTTCAAGCCCGATGCCCGCGTCTATGAACTTGTGACGACGCGGTTCGGCTGCCGGCGGGACGAGGTCCTGTTCGTCTCGTCGAACGGCTGGGACGCTGCGGGCGCCGCCGCCTACGGCTTCGTAACCGCCTGGGTGAACCGCGCCGGGCTGCCCGCCGACCGGCTTGATGCTGCGCCACAGCATGTACTTTCAAATCTTGCAGAAATTTCGGAGATCGCGAAAAGATGACTTCGCACATGCAGCATTTCACCGCCTCGGACGGCGCGCGCCTTGCCTATACCGACGAAGGCGAGGGGCTGCCGGTCCTCTGCCTCGCGGGCCTCACGCGGGCGGGGTCGGACTTCGATTTCGTCGCCCCGCATCTGAAGGACGTGCGGCTGATCCGGCCGGATTACCGGGGGCGCGGCGCCTCGGAATGGACCGGCGCGGCCACCTACACCGTCCCGCGCGAGGCGCAGGATGCGCTGGAGCTGATGACACACCTCGGGCTTGAACAGGTGGCGGTGCTCGGCACCTCGCGCGGCGGCCTCATTGCCATGGCGCTGGCGGCGACGATGAAGGCGCGGCTTCTCGGGATCTGTTTCAACGACATCGGCCCGGTGATCGAACGCACGGGGCTTGAGAAGATCTTCGACTATGTCGGCCGCAACCCGGCAGCGAAGTCGATCGACGAACTGGTGTCCAAGTTGCCCAATGCCATGGCCGGGTTCGCGAACGTGCCCGGGGCGCGGTGGCGGGCCTTCGGTGAACGGCTTTACACCGAAACCGGCAGCGGCCTTCACATCCGCTACGACCCCGAACTGCGGACGAGCTTTCTCGCCGCGTTCGAGGGACCGGCGGTCGACCTCTGGCCGCTTTTCGACGCCTGCGCGGGCCTGCCGCTGGCGCTGATCCGGGGGGCAAATTCCGATCTCCTGTCGCCCGAGACGGCGGCCGAGATGCGGCGACGGCGGCCCGACATGGTCTTTGCCGATGTGCCGGACCGCGCCCACGTCCCCTTCCTCGACGAGCCCGAAAGCCTGGCCGCGATCCGCGCATGGCGGAACCTTCTGCCATGAATATCGGAATGATCGAGGCCGCCGCGCGGCGGCTTGAGGGGCACGCGCTGCGCACGCCCCTGCTCTCGTCGCCCTTCCTCGACGAGATCGCCGGGCGCCATGTCTTCGTAAAGGCCGAGTGCCTGCAGCATACAGGGTCCTTCAAGTTTCGTGGCGGCTGGTCCGCCGTCTCGGCACTTCAACCCGAGATCCGCGCGCGGGGCGTCATCGCCTATTCCTCGGGCAACCACGCGCAGGGCGTCGCGATGGCGGCACGGGCGCATGGCGCGCCGGCAGTGATCGTGATGCCCTCGGACGCGCCCCGGGTAAAGATCGAGAACACCAGGGCGCTTGGCGCCGAGGTCGTGCTTTACGACCGCGCGACCGGCGACCGAGATGCCATCGGTGCGGCGCTGGCCGAGGATCGCGGGCTGACCCTTATCAAGCCCTTCGATGAGCCGCAGGTCATCGCGGGACAGGGGACCACCGGCCTCGAGATCGCCGAGCAGGCCGCGGCGCTCGGGGTGGACACGGCCGAAGTGCTGGTGCCCTGCGGCGGCGGCGGCCTGACCTCGGGCATCGCGCTGGCACTTGCGGCAAGGGCGCCGGGCCTGACGGTTCGCCCGGTGGAGCCCGAGGGGTTCGACGATGTCGCCCGCTCGCTCGCCGGGGGCCGGATCGAGCGCAATGCGCGGCTCTCGGGGTCGATCTGCGATGCGATCGTCACACCCTCGCCGGGCGAGATCACCTTTCCGATCCTCTCGCGTCTCTGCGGGCCGGGGCTGTCGGTTACCGAGGACGAGGTTCTGGCGGCGATGGCGGCGGCCGTGACGCGGCTCCACATCGTCGTCGAGCCCGGCGGGGCTGTCGCGCTCGCGGCCGCGCTTTTCCGACCGCACGAGATGACGGGCGAGGCGGTGATCGCGGTCTGTTCGGGCGGCAACGTCGACCCCGCGATCCTCGCCCGCGCGCTCGTGACCCGCGGCGGATAGCGTCACGGCAGGTCGAGATCGACCCAGAGCAGGTGATGGCGCGAGGCGGCGGCGACCTCGTCCGCCAGAGGCTGGCCCGTTTCCGGCCAGAAGACGCCCGCGGCATCGACGGCAGGGCCTGCGGAGGGCAGGATGACGCTGGCGCGCAGGTTGCCCGGCCCCGGATCGTCGGCCCAGTCGGCGGTGTCCTCGGCCGGATCGCCCCGCTGGGCGGCATTCGCGCCGCCCTGAAGGCGCGCGGCCTCGGTGCCGCCGGCGCTGGTCAGGCGCGGGGCCTGCAGGCGCGGATCGGCCAGAAGCGCACGGATCGCCGCGGGCCGCCCCTCCCCGTCGACCGGGTCGAGGTTCGCGTCGCCCAGAAGAACGAACGGAGCCGGCGGCGGTGCGTAGGGCAGCGCGCCGTCGAGAAGCCGCGACCAGAAGGCTGCCTCGTCATGGTTGCGCCGGCCGTTGCGGTCTTCCGGCCCGTCGAAGACCGGCGGTGTGGCGTGCCAGGTCAGGAGCGTCAGGTTGCGCCCCCCGTCCAGAAGCACCTGCACCGCCCAGTGGCCGTTGGTGGAAAGTCGCTGCACGGCACGCGCCTCGGGCGACTGGCCGGCGCCATCCATCAGGTTTCCGGGCAGATCGGCCCAGAGAAAGTCGGAATAGTCGGTGATTTCGCCCAGCGGCAGGCGCGACAGGACGGCCATGCCCCCCTCGCCCGCGAAACGGCCAAAGCCCTGCGCGTCGCCGGGCCCGCCAAGCTGTCCATCGCCATCCAGATCAAGCCCCGTCGCCATGCCGGTGTTCGGCCGCAGCGCCGCGCGATGTGCCATCGGATGCCCCGCCGCCGCGATCCGCTCGGCCAGAGCGCCAAGCGCCGCGCCCTCAAGATCGTAGTCCACGCCCTTAAGCACGAGGACATCGGGCGCCGCCGCCGCGATCACCTTCGCGGCCGCCTCGACATCCGGGGCCGTGCCGATGCGCGTGTCGCGCAGCAAGAGCCCCGGCCCCTCACGCGACAATTCGACGTTATAGGTGGCGATCCGCAGCCTTTCGGCCATGGCCGGTAAGGCCGTTGCGGCGATCAGCGCGGCGAGGGAGGCCAGATGCGTCAGGCGACGAGAAGCTCGGACTGGCCGGCCGGATTGTTCTGCCGGCGCTTCTCGGCGATCATTCCGGCGATCCGCCCCATCGCGATGCCGCGCATGAAGAGCGAGGCAGGAAGGAAGGCCCATGCGGTCATCGTCCAGATCAGGGTTTGCGGGCTTTCGAGCGTGACCGGCGAGAAGGCGAGCGAGGCAAGCTTGACCGCCGCCGGCACGAGGAAGGGGAGAAGGAAACCGAGCGCGATGTTGAAGCGCGCGTCGCGGTTCAGCCGGTCGACAACATCGCCGCCGGTCGTCGGATCGAAGGTCGGCAGGTTGATCCAGACGTTGAACGCGCCGATCCGCGCCGGCCAGTGCATCGCGCGCATCACCACCACGAAGACGATGAGAGTCATGAGCGAGATCATGTAGGCAATGCCCGCCGCCGTGCGGACAAGGATCAGGTGGCGCAGGCTCATGTCCTCGGGCAGCATGAGGACGACGAGGCGCACCGGGCTGTAGGGCACGTCGATCACCTCGCCCAACTTGTTGCCCAGCGCCTCGATAAAGGTCGTCAACGTCGTCGGCTCGGTCTGGCCGCGCACGATGGTCGAGAGGATCAGGACCGTGGCGAACAGCGACAGGTAACGGATCCGGTTGAAGGGCGGCGCGTCGCGGAATTCCACAAGGCCCGGATAGGTCGAGGCATATTCGAAGAAGGTCAGCGCCGCCGCGAAGATCGCGACGAGGGCGACGATCTGCGTGGTGTCGCTGGGCACCTGCGGCAACATCAGAGACGGCGTTGCGATCAACACCATCACCAAAAGTGCCCGCACGAATGCGCCTGTGTAGTGAGAAATCACTGCCCTGTACCCTCAACCTGGCCGGGACCGGTCCATAGCCGGGCACCTGGAACCAACTTGACCCCGCCAATTATGGCAGGCTGCCTCATTGTTGCCCAACTTTTGCCCAATTTCGGCTCCCCATCAACAACCTGTTCACCATTGGCCCGGCATTCTGGCCTTTTCGTGGAAGAACTGGTGCCCCATTGCATCATTTGGTGAGCAATTATCCGCCGAGATTCGTTCAACAATAAGGCCGCCCCGAAGGGCGGCCCAAGATCTAGCGGCGAGATGTTAATTTAGACCCAAGGACGGGACTGGGCCGCCGATTTTTCAAATGTGTCGATGGCGGACACCTTTTCCAGCGTCAGGCCGATGTCGTCGAGCCCGTTCAGAAGGCAGTGCTTCTTGAACGCGTCCACCTCGAACGGGATCACGGTACCGTCGGACGTCGTGATCTCCTGGCGCTCAAGATCGACCGTCATCCGCGCGTTCGACCCCTTCTCGGCGTCCTTCATCAGAAGGTCCACCTGATCCTGCGGCAGGACGACCGGCAGCATGCCGTTCTTGAAGCAGTTGTTGAAGAAGATGTCGGCGAAGGAGGTCGAGACGATGACCTTGATGCCGAAATCCGCGAGCGCCCAGGGCGCATGCTCGCGCGACGATCCGCAGCCGAAGTTGTCGCCCGCGACCAGAATAGACGCCTCACGATACTGCGGCTTGTTCAGGACGAAATCGGCGATCTCGTTCCCCTGTCTGTCATAGCGCATCTCGTCGAAGAGGTTCACGCCGAGGCCCGAGCGCTTGATCGTCTTCAGGAACACCTTCGGGATGATCATGTCGGTGTCGATGTTGACAAGCGGCATGGGCGCCGCGATGCCGGTGAGTTTTGCGAACTTTTCCATGGCGCGGGGTCCTTATGCGGTCTCGGTCATCATCTCGCGGACATCGGTCAGGTGACCGGTGAGCGCGGCGGCGGCGGCCATGGCCGGGGAGACGAGGTGGGTGCGGCCCTTGTAGCCCTG
>JAGRDU010000002.1 GCA_020446905.1 Paracoccaceae bacterium
GACATCGTCTACTGGGCGCGCGAGCTTGGCGGCTCGAAGACCTCGCACTACGACTATCCACACCCGGACTGGCGGCTCTACTACTTCATGGCGCTGCTGGTCTTCTACCTGCTCATGACCTACGGGTCAGAGCGCATCCTGAGCCGCGTCAGCCGCCGTCTCAGCCACGGGCAGGCGACACTTGCCGGGGAACAGCAGCGGAAGGCCGCGCGATGAGCAGCTGCTGGCAAACGATTCAGGACTACGGCCTGCGCTCCATCGGAATCGGAGAGCGCCTTCTGCCCAAAGGCGACATGACCCTTTGCGAGCATTTCACGCTCATCGGCTCGGGGCTGATCTGGAACCTTTACTATGGCGTCGTCGCCCTCTTCCTCGGGTTCTTCCTTGCCAATGCGCTGGCCCTTGCCAAGGCAAGCGCCAACCCCTGGCTGCGCAAGCCCGCCGAGTGGTTCATCTTCGTCTTCCGCGGCTCGCCACTCTTCATCCAGTTCTTCCTCGCCTACGAGGCCTTCGTCCTTCTGCCCCGCGCCGGCATAGACATCCCGCTCGGCTTCATAACGATCACTGTCGCCACATCCTGGCTCTCCAAGGCCTGGGCCGGGGCGCTTCTCGTCCTCTGCCTCAACACCGCCGCCTACTCGGGCGAGATCTTCTATGGCGCCCTGCGTTCGATCCCGAAGGGCGACATCGAGGCGGCCGATGCCTACGGGATGTCGGGCTGGTCGCGGTTCCGGCGGATCATGTGGCCGACGATGATGCGCCTGGCCTGGCCCGCCTACACGAACGAGGCGATCTTCCTCGTTCATGCGACGACGCTGGTCTACTTCTCGGGCTTTCCGGCATTCAAGCAGCAGGGCGACTCGCTCTACTACGCGACCTATTTCGCGGCCAAGACATTCAACCCCTTCGTCGCCTACCCCGTCATCGCCGTCTACTTCGTCGGTATTACCCTGCTCATCATCTTCCTCTTCGGCCTCGTGAACAAGCGGCTGAACCGGCACCTGCCGCAGGAGCGGCGCGCGAAAATCCGCTTGCGTCCGCAGTTGATCCGGTAGTAGGTTGTATTTGATCAAATTTTGCGCGGCGAAGGACAGCCTGATTTCGGGCACTTGGCCGGGCGGAACGCCGCAGCGCAGAGATTTGATCATAAACAGCAAGGCCCAAGGGCATGGGCCGACGCTGCCAGCCGGACTTCACGGGTCCCGGGCCATGGCGGTTTCGGATGACGCGCTCTGGCCAGTCAGGTGAATGATGAAGAACTGGCTTAGAAAACACCCCGAGGTGCGCACCATCCGTGTGGCCGCCGCAGACCTCAACGGGCAGCCGCGCGGCAAGCGCGTGCCCACCCGCTTTGCCGACGCGGTGGTCGCGAACGGCACGCGCTATCCGATGTCGGTCCTGAACCTCGACATCTGGGGCGAGGATATCGAGGACAGCCCGCTGGTCTTCGACAGCGGCGACGCAGACGGCATCCTGCGCCCGACCGAACGCGGCTTCCTGCCGATGCCCTGGCTCGACGCGCCGACCGCTCTGCTGCCGATATGGATGTTCCACGAGAACGGCGCGCCCTATGACGGCGATCCGCGCCACGCGCTTTCCCGCATCATCGAACGCTACCGCGCGCACGGGCTGACCCCGGTATGCGCGATGGAGCTTGAGTTCTACCTGATCGACGACAGCGGCCGCAAACTGCAGGTCCCGCCCTCGCCCCGCTCGGGCAAGCGCCGCAAGGCGGCCGAGATCATGTCGATCCGCGCGCTCGACGCCTTCGACACGTTCTTCACCGACCTCTACGACGCCTGCGAGGCGATGGACATTCCCGCCGATACGGCGATCTCGGAATCCGGTCTCGGCCAGTTCGAGATCAACATGATGCACACCGACGACCCGCTTCGGGCCGCCGACGACGCCTGGCTCTTCAAGATGCTCCTCAAGGGCCTTGCCCGCCGTCACGGCTTTGCCGCGAGCTTCATGGCCAAGCCCTACCCGGACTATTCCGGCAACGGGCTGCACACGCATTTCTCGGTCATCGACAAGAACGGCGCCAATATCTTCGACAACGGCGGGCCCGAGGGATCGTCCCTTCTTCGCCAGGCCGTTGCGGGCTGCCTTGCGGCCATGCACGACTGCACGCTGATCTTCGCGCCCCATGCCAACAGCTACGAGCGGCTGATCCCCGAGGCCCACGCCCCGAACCAGATCTGCTGGGCCTACGAAAATCGCACCTCGGCGATCCGTATCCCCTCGGGCAACCCCACGGCGCGGCGGATCGAACACCGGGTCGCGGGCGGCGACGTGAACCCCTACCTCATGCTTGCCGCGATCCTCGGCGCGGCGCTGATCGGCATCGAAAAGAAGATGACGCCGCCGGCACCGATCACCGGCAACGCCTACGCGCTCGACCTGCCGCTTCTGCCCGAGACCTGGGCCGAGGCGATCGACATCTTCGAGCAGAGCGAGGTGGTGGCCGAGATCTTTCCGCCCGAGCTGATCCGCAACCTCGTCATGACCAAGCGGCAGGAACTGCGCTATATCGACGAGCTCTCGCCCGAAGAGCAGACCGAGATCTATCTCGACACCGTCTGAACCCCGCACCGCCTGCGCCCCCTTGCGCCAGCGAGGGGGCCGGCGCTAGGCTCATTCAAACCGGACCGAAGGACCAAGATGCGTATCGGCATTCTCCAGACCGGCCAGTCACCCGACATGCTGCGCGCCGAGATGGGCGACTACCCCGACATGTTTGCCACGCTTCTTGCCGGGCGCGGGCTCGAATTCCGCACCTACCATGTCGAGGCGATGGAATTTCCCAAGGACGTTCACGAGTGTGAAGGCTGGCTCATCACCGGCTCGCGCCATGGCGCCTATGAGGATCATCCCTTCATCAAACCGCTCGAGGCGTTCATCCGCAGCGCCTATGCCGCAAAGGTTCCCCTCGTCGGCATCTGCTTCGGACACCAGATCATCGCGCAGGCCCTCGGCGGCAAGGTGGAGCGCTTCCGGGACGGCTGGTCCGTCGGTCCGACCGACTACGATTTTGACGGCGAGACGCTGACAATGAATGCCTGGCACCGCGACCAGGTGACCGAGAAGCCGGCCGAAGCCACCTGCATCGGCACGAGTGACTTCTGCGAGAACGCGGCCCTCGTCTACGGCGACCGCGCCTTTACCGTGCAGGCCCATCCCGAGTTCGGCGACGCCTTTGTGGACGGGCTGATGCGGACCCGCGGCAAGGGACTTGTGCCCGACGATCTGATGGCGGCCGCGACCGACCGCCTTGGACAACCCAACTCCTCCGCGCTGGTCGCTGACCGGATCGCGGCGTTCTTCAAACAACCCCGCAACTCATAATCGGTGCCTCATGTCCGACTGGACCCAGAAACTTCCCAAGGCCGCCCGCGACTACATCGCGGACCGCAGGCTCGACGAGGTCGAATGCCTCGTCGCCGATCTGGCCGGGGTGGCCAAGGGCAAGGCCATGCCGGCCTCGAAATTCGGCAAGCAGAAATTCTTCCACCTGCCGAACTCGATCTTCGCCCAGACCATCACCGGCGACTATGCCGACATGCCGGACGGCAGCGAGTTCACGGAACCCGACATGGTGCTGACGCCCGACTATTCGACCGCGACGGCAGTGCCGTGGTCGGCCGACGCCGCGCTGCAGGTGATCCATGACGTCCTCGACCAGAAGGGCGAGCCGGTGGCGATGGCCCCCCGCAACGTCCTGAAACGGATGGTGCAGCTTTACGCCGACGAGGGCTGGAAACCGATCGTGGCGCCCGAGATGGAATTCTACATCGTCGCGCGCAATGTCGATGCCAACCAGCCGATCATCCCGCCGGTCGGCCGTTCGGGTCGCCGCATGATGGCGAACCAGGCCTATTCCATGTCCGCGGTCGACGAATACGGCCGCGTCATCGACGACATCTATGACTTCGCCGAGGCCCAGGGTTTCGAGATTGACGGCATCGTGCAGGAAGGCGGCGCCGGCCAGGTCGAGCTGAACCTCAGCCACGGCGATCCCGTGAACCTTGCCGACGAGGTCTTCTATTTCAAGCGGATGATCCGCGAGGCCGCCTTGCGCCACGACTGCTACGCCACCTTCATGGCCAAGCCGATCGAGGGCGAGCCGGGCAGCGCCATGCACATCCACCAGTCGGTGGTGGACATCAAAACCGGCCGCAACATCTTCTCGGACGCCAAGGGCGGCGAGACGGAAACCTTCCTCCACTTCATCGCCGGGATGCAGAACTACCTGCCCGCGGTGGTGGCCCTCATGGCACCCTACGTGAACTCCTACCGCCGCTACGTCCCGGACTTTGCCGCGCCGATCAATCTTGAATGGGGCCGCGACAACCGCACGACCGGACTGCGCGTGCCGATCGCGGATCCTAAGGCCCGGCGGCTGGAGAACCGTCTGCCCGGCATGGACTGCAACCCCTATCTCGGCATCGTCGCGACGCTTGTCTGCGGCTATCTCGGCCTCAAGGAACGCAAGATGCCGCGCCCCGAGAATACCGGCAACGCCTATATCAACGCGGACGAACTGCCGACGACGCTGGGTGACGCGCTTGACCTCTTCTCGGACTGCGCCCCGGTGCGCGAGGCGCTGACGCCCGAGTTCTGCAGCATCTACGAAGCTGTCAAACGGAACGAATACAAGGAATTCCTGCAGGTCATCAGCCCGTGGGAACGGGAACACCTGCTGTTGAACGTGTGATCGCCGGAACCGGCGGCGGCCCGCGCCTGCGGCCGCCGGTCACGGCGAAAGGGGTGGCAAACCCGGCGCGGGTGCTCTAGGTGAGGCGTCAAATGAAGATGGGATCCTGCGCATGACCCGCGATGCCCTGGCCGAACGCAAAGCCGCCTCTGGCCTTAGCCCGGTGCCGAACGTCTACGACGCCGAGCCGATCCCCGACGCCGCGCGCGCCGAGATCGAGCGGCTGCTCGCCTCGGGCGATCTCTTCCGTTACACCGCGCCCGAGGGCGCCCCGGTCGCGAAACTCGAGGCCGAGTTCGCCGAGCACATGGGCGTGCGCTACGCGCTGGCCGTCTCGTCTTGCTCGGCCGCGCTCTTCCTTTCGATGAAGGCCCTCGACCTGCCGCGCGGGGCGCGCGTCCTTGTCCCCGCCTTCACCTTCGCCGCCGTCCCATCGGCCGTCGTCCACGCCGACTGCACACCCGTGCTGGTCGAGGTGGGCGCCAACATGCGCATCGACATGGACGACTTCCGCGCCAAGCTCGCCGAAGGCGCAGATGCCGTCCTCATCAGCCACATGCGTGGCCATACCTCGGACATGGATGCGATCATGGCCGCCTGCGACGCCCGCGGCATCCCGGTGATCGAGGATGCGGCCCATTCGCTCGGCACGCTCTGGTCGGGGCGCAAGATCGGCACGATTGGCAAGATCGGCTGCTTCTCGTTCCAGTCCTACAAGCTGGTGAACTCCGGCGAAGGCGGAATGCTCATCACCGACGACCCCGAGATCGCGGCGCGCGCCGTCATCATGTCGGGCGCCTACGAGCACAACTGGAAGAAGCACCCCGGCCTGCAGAACAGCTTCCACCTCTGGCAAAACAAGCTGCCGCTTTACAACATGCGGATGCACAACCTCTCTGCCGCCGTGATCCGGCCGCAGATCCCGCTGATCGAGGACCGGGTGGCGCGCGGGCTGGCCAACCATGACCACGTCGCGGACCGGCTGAATACCTCGCCCTGGCTTGAGGTGCCGGCACCGCTCCCGCAGGAGGTCCGCGCCCCGGACTCGCTTCAGTTCAACCTGACCGGCGACTGGACCGACGACGAGGCCCGCGCCTTTCAGGAGGCCGCCAGCCGCCACGGCGTCTCGGTCCAGGTCTTCGGCCTTTCCCGCGACAACGCCCGCGCCTTCTGGAACTGGCAGTTCCTGGACGAGATGCCGGACCTGCCCAGGACCCGCGCCATGCTGATGCGCGCCTGCGACACGCGCCTGCCGGCACGGCTCACGCAGGAGGATCTCGACGTGATCGTCTCGGGGATTCTCGCGGCGACCGAAGCGGTGAAGGGCGCCTGACGGCGCCCGCCCCCGTATCAGAGTTTGGACAGCTTTGTCTGCAAATCGGCCAGCTGCTTCTTGATCGCCGCGAGCTCGTCCCTGTCGGACTTGCCCTTCGCTGGCGCCTCGTCATCGTCATCCTCGCGCGCGGGGCCGGACGAGCCCGAAAAGCCCCCCATGATCGAGCGCAGGAAGGCTTGCTGCTGGCGCTGTAGCGCCTCGAACCCGGGCATGGACGCCATCGGGTTCGGGAAGGTCGCGAGGTTTTCCATCAGCTTCGACTGCCCCTCGCGCAGCATCTCGAACGAGGCGGCAAGGAACTGCGGCACGACGCTTTGCGCGCTGGTGGTATAGCTGCGCACGAGGTCGGTCAGCACATCGACCGGCAGGACATTCTCGCCCCGGCTCTCGTGCTCGGCCACGATCTGCAACAGATACTGCCGCGTAAGGTCGTCGCCGGTCTTCAGGTCGACGATCTGGACCTCGCGCCCCTCTCGGATGAAGCTCGCGATATCCTCGAGAGTGACGTAATCGCTCGTCTCGGTATTGTAGAGCCGCCGGCTCGCATAGCGCTTGATGAGAAGCGGCTTGGCATCCTCAGCCATTATTATTATCTCCGCGGCGTTCGTTGCACTGCGGCAAGATTAAGCGCCTCTGCGGAAAACTCAACAGAAAGAACAAAAAAGAAGGCGGGCACGAATGCCCGCCAGATTGGCCTGTCCTACAGGGAGGAGTAGGGAGGCTTAGTTCACTTCACCGCGGCGGCGGCTTTCTTCGCCACCGAGCTGACTTCCGCCTGGGCTTTCTTGACCGCAGCGGCGGCGTCTTCCGAGAAGTCCTTGCCGGCGGCGAGCATCAGCTCGACGGTTTCCATCTGCGCCTTCTTCGCGACTTCGGCGAAGG
>JAGRDU010000010.1 GCA_020446905.1 Paracoccaceae bacterium
GCCGTAGTCGAGATAGCGCACCTCGTAGGGCTTGCCGACCTCCTCCAGCATCCAGCGGGCGATCCGGCCCCGCGACATCGGGTTGGAGTAGAGCACGAGCGAGTCGGTCATCGTGGCCTCCCTTTCTGCGGACCCGATACTCCTGCCATATCCGCGGGATCGCAATGGGGGCGTCGCCGCGATCAGGACGGCGGGGCCTTGCGAAAGGGACCGTAGTCGGTAAGCACCTCGATCTCTTCCTCCACCGCGCGGGCCTCTGCCTCGAGAAACCGGGCGACGGCCTCGCGGAAGCGCGGATCGGCGATCCAGTGCAGCGAGTGGGTCTCGGTCGGCAGGTAGCCGCGCGCCAGCTTGTGTTCGCCCTGCGCTCCGGCCTCGACACGGGAAAGCCCGTGGGCGATGGCGTAGTCGATGGCCTGATAGTAGCAGCATTCAAAATGCAGGAACGGGTGATCCTCGACGGCGCCCCAGTAGCGACCGTAAAGCGCCTCGCGCGCGATGAAGTTGAGCGCGCCAGCGACCGGCCTTCCGCCGCGCTCGGCCAGGACCAGCAGGACGTCATTTCGCATCGTCTGATGCACCTCGTCGAAGAAGGCGCGCGTCAGGTAGGGGCGGCCCCATTTGCGATTGCCGGTATCCTGGTAGAAGCGCCAGAAAGCGTCCCAGTGCGCCGGCCCGATCTCGTCGCCGGTCAGCTGGCGGATGGTGCCGCCAAAGGCGGAGGCACCCTCGCGTTCCTTGCGGATCGCCTTGCGCTTGCGCGAGGCGAGCGCGGCGAGGAAGCCGTCGAAGTCGGCATACCCCGCGTTGAGCCAATGGAACTGCTGGCTGACACGGTGGAGAAGACCCATCGCCGCGCCGGCCTCGGCTTCTTCTGACGTGCAAAAGGTGACATGGGCCGAGGACAGGCCGCCATCCGCCGCGATCTGCACCAGCGCCTGCGCCAGCGCGGCGCGGCCCGATGTTTCCCAGCCCGGGCGGGTCAGGAACCGACGGCCCGTCGCGGGGGTGAAGGGGACCGCGGACTGCAGCTTGGGATAATAACGCCCGCCCGCGCGCTCGTAGGCCTCGGCCCAGTTCCAGTCGAAGATGTACTCGCCCTGGCTGTGCGCCTTGACGTACAGCGGCATGACCGCCACCGCCGCGCCGCTGGCCCGCACGACCAGCGGGCGCGGCATCCAGCCGCTGCCGCCGCCGACCGAGCCGGAGCGTTCGAGGGCCGAAAGGAACCGGTGCGTGGTGAAGGGATCGAGCGGGCGCCCGGTCACAGCCTCGGGGCAGGCGCAGGCATCCCAAATCTCGGCGTCGATCTCGTCGACACCGCCGTGCGCGGTCACTTCCAGCGCGATCTCATCCATGCCGGGCAGGCTCCATGGCGCCTAGCTGTGGGTTGCCCGCCGCCGGCGTCAAGCCACAAGCGCGGGAGGATAGCCCTCGAAGGTCACGTTCTGGGCGATCCGGCGCGCCGTTGTCTCGGCGTCGGGCGACCGGATGGTCCAGCACAGGATCGCGGCCCCCGCCGCCTTCAGTTCGGCAATGCGCGCGCGGGAAAGATCGGCCGCCTCGTGCGAGACAAAGCTCGACCCGGTCGCGTCGTAGTCGGGGATCCCGCGCAGCCTGTCTCGGGTCGCGGCGGGCAGCAGCGGCCAGTCTTCCGTGGTATAGGCCGAGGTGGTCAGCCCGCGAGGGATATCCGGCGCAGCCCGGGCGAGCGCGGCGACGGAATGCGGGTTGAACGACATCAGCGCCACGGGGCCGGCATAGCCCTTGAGCGCCTCGGCCACCGCCTCTTCCAGCGGGCCGACCTCCGTGCCCATCGCCCCGTCCTGGTCCTTGACCTCGATGAGAAGCGGCACGCGGCCATCGATCAGCGCCAGCATGTCGGCCAGCGTCGGCACACCGTCCTCGGCGTCCAGAAGCCGAATCGAGCGCAGCTCGCGCGCGGTGCGGCCCCGGATACGGCCGGCAAGCCCGGTCAGCCGCTTCATGTCGTAGTCGTGAAAGACCATCGGCACGCCGTCGGCCGAAGGCTGGATGTCGCACTCGATCCCGTAGCCGGCGGCGATCGCCGCACGGAAGGCGGCCGGAGAGTTCTCGGGGCGGCCGGCGGCGCGGTCGTGATAGGCGCGGTGTGCTATGGGGGCGCGAAGGAATGCCGCGGGCAGGGGGACCGGACGCGGCGGCATCACGCGACCTCGAAGATCGCCTCGATCTCGACGGCGACGCCAAGCGGCAGGGCGGGCGCCGAGACTGCGGCGCGGGCATGCCGGCCGGCATCCCCGAAAACGGCAACCATGAGGTCCGAGCAGCCGTTGATGACCTTGGGCTGGTCGGTAAAGTCGGGGGTCGAGTTCACGAAGCCCGTCAGCTTGACGACGCGGGTGACACGGCCGAGGTCGCCGTCCAGCGCGGCGCGCGCCTGCGCGATCAGGCTGAGGCCGCAGCGGCGCGCGGCCTCGGCCCCTTCGACCACGTCCATCGTGTCACCGAGACGGCCCTTGATGAGGCCTTCGGAGCTTTGCGATATCTGGCCCGAGACGAAGAGAAGGTCGCCAGAGCGCACGAAGGGCACGTAGTTCGCCGCCGGCGCCGGGGCGTCGGGCAGGGTGATGCCAAGTTCGGCAAGGCGGGCGTCGATCTTTCCGGCCATCTCGTGTCCTCCGATTCCGTGAGTCCGGGGAGGTTAGCCCCGCCGCCTGGCGGAGGAAAGGGCGGCGGTCAGCTTTCGCGGAAGGCGCGGTTGAAATACTCGGCGAGCGGCTTGACAAGATAGGCGAGCGGCGTGCGCTCGCCGGTGCGGATGAAGACCTCGACCGGCATTCCCGGCAGGATGGCCCTGCCGCCGAGCTTGTCGATCTCTCCGGGCTCCAGCACCACCTCGGCGCGGTAATAGCTTGCCTTCGCGGTCTCGTCGGTCAGGGCGTCGGCCGAAAGACGCGCGACCTGGCCGGTCAGTTCCGGCGTGGTGCGGCTGTCGAAGGCGGCGAAGC
>JAGRDU010000089.1 GCA_020446905.1 Paracoccaceae bacterium
CCCCGGCCAGTGCCTCGCCGCGCTCGCGCTCTGCACCGGCCTGCCCGGGGACAAGAAGGCCAAACATCTCGAACCGGGCGCCGGTCACTACGGCATCTTCGCCGGCAAGTCCTGGCGCAAGAACATCCGCCCGCTGGTGCTGGAGTTCTTCGACCAGAACGCCGGCCGCAAGTCCGGCAAATCGAAGATCCGCGCCGTCTGAACTACTCCGCCCGCACCCAGTCGAGGATCGCCGCCGACACCGGCGCGGTCCCGGCCGGGCTGAGCGCATCCCCCGCGATCAGATGCGATGAGGGATCACCCCCCTCCGCCACCACCTGAGGCGCGACCGTGACCGGCCCGCCCCAGGAGGACGCCACCTTGCGCGTCGCGCCGGGCGACACGACCGCATCCGCCTCCGCGAAAAGGAAAAGCGCCGGCAGGTTCACAGCGGAATAATCCGCCCGGCCTGCATGGCGCGCGAGCGCCGCCATCGGCAGCAGCGCGACGGTCGGATAACAGGTCGTCCAGAAGCGCGCCTGCGCGGCATTGACCGGCTGAAAGCAACGCTCCTCGCCCGCCACGGCGCCCACCCAGGACCGCGCATGGGGCCAGGTCAGGAGCGTCGCCATCCGCGACTGCAGCGCGAAGTTCGGCGAGACGAAGGCGACCGCATCCATCTGCCGGGCAAGCGCCGGCTGCAGCGCCGCTTCGGCGGCCAGCGTGCCGCCCGTCGAGGTGGCGATCACAAGGGTCCGCCTGCCGATCCGCCGCCCGATGGCCAGCGCCTCGGCGACGTCGATCATCCAGTCGTTCACGCTCGGGCCGGCGAACCGCTCCGGGCCCAGCCCGTGCCCCGCAAAGCGCGTGAAATAGAGGTTGGCGCCAAGTCCTTTGGCGACAAGGTCCGGCACCGGGCGGATCTCCTCTGCGGTCGCCGAGAACCCGTGCAGATAGACAACGGCCCACTCCGTCCGCGCGCCCGCTGCGCCATCCCAGACAATCCGCTTCTCCGCTCCCGGCAGAACCCCGCCGACCACCGCTTCGCGGCCCGCCAGATAGGCATCAAGATCATCCGGCAGCTGCGCGCCGTCGAAGTCCGGCACAAGGTCCAGAGGTTCGCGCGCACCGAACAGGAAGAGCGCCGTCAACAGCGCGGCAAGAATACCCAGTATCGCGCCGCTCGCGCTCGCCGCCCTAGCCATGCCCCGCGCCCCTCCGCAGCACCTTCGCGACCGACATCTCGATCAGCGTCAGGCACTCGGGTGTCGAGAACCGGTGATCCGCCCCCTTGACCAGCGTCAGCCGCAGATCCGGCCCGGTCGCATGATCCAGGAGCCGCAGCGCCACCAAGACCGGCACGTCGGTATCGGCGGTCCCCTGCAACATCCGCACCGGCATCGGCAACGCCAGGGGCGCATTCAGGACCTGCCGCCCCCGCGCCTCCTCGATCAGCCGCCGGGTGATGACGTAGGGCGCGTCCGAATAGTCCGAGGGCAGCGCCACCTGGCCTTCCTCCATCAGTGCCCGCCGCTGGTCATCCGAAAACTCCGTCCACATGCTCTCGGTGAAATCCGGCGCCGCCGCGACGGTCACAAGGCCCGCCACCTTCCGCGGATGCGCCCGCGCCATCAGAAGCGCGATCCATCCCCCCATCGAGGACCCGACCAGAACCTGCGGCCCCTCCGTCAGCGTCAGGATCGCCGCCCGGGCATCCTCGAACCAGTCACCGATGCAACCGTCGAGAAAATCGCCGGACGATGATCCATGCCCCGAATAGTCGAACCGCAGGAAGGCCCGCCCCTCAGCCCGCGCCCAGGCCTCGAGCGCCAGCGCCTTCGTCCCCTCCTTGTCCGACTTGAACCCGCCAAGGAATACGACGCCCGGCCCCTTGCCCGCCGTCCGGTCATAGGCGATCCGCCGCCCCTCGGCCGTCTCAAGAACCTCGCTCATCCCCGTCCCCTCTTTCATTGTGGCAGAAATACTCCGGGGGGTCCGGGGGGGAAACCCCCGGCCGTTGACTTCCCCCGCGCGATCCCGGAAAAAGCCGCCACATACCCGCAACCGGGCGCACCCGTAGGCGCCAAACCGACGAGGAGCTTGGGCCGTGACCCAGATTTCCCTGACCTTCCCCGATGGCAACACACGCGACTTCGCGAAGGGCGTGACCGCCGCCGACGTTGCCTCCGCCATCGCCCCCTCGCTCGGCAAGGCCGCGATCTCCGCCTCGCTGGACGGCAAGCACTGGGACCTCCAGTGGCCGATCGAGGCCGACGCGCGCATTGCCATCCACACGATGAAGGACGACGCCCAGGCGCTCGAGCTTATCCGTCACGACTTCGCCCATGTCATGGCCCGTGCGGTCCAGAAGCTCTGGCCGGACGTGAAGGTCACCATCGGCCCGGTGATCGAGAACGGCTGGTACTACGACTTCGACCGCGAGGACGCCTTCACGCCGGAAGACCTCGGGGCGATCGAAAAGGAAATGAAGGCGATCATCAACGAGCGCGACCCGGTCAGGACCGAGGTCTGGGACCGTTCGCGCGCCATCGCCCATTACGTCGCCAAGAACGAACCCTTCAAGGTCGAGCTGATCGAGGCCATTCCGGGCGACGAGCCGCTGCGCATGTACTGGCACGGCCACTGGCAGGACCTCTGCCGCGGCCCGCATCTTCAGCACACCGGACAGCTTCCCGCCGACGCCTTCAAGCTGATGTCGGTCGCCGGCGCCTACTGGCGCGGCGACCACCGCAACAAGCAGCTTCAGCGCATCTACGGCGTCGCCTTCAAGAACCGCGACGACCTCAAGGCGCACCTGACGATGCTGGAAGAGGCCGCCAGGCGCGACCACCGCAAGCTCGGCAAGGAAATGGAACTCTTCCACCTTCAGGAAGAAGCGCCCGGCATGGTCTTCTGGCACCCGAACGGCTGGACGATCTACCGGCTCCTCCAGGAATACATGGGCCGCCGCCTGCGCGCCGCGGGCTATAAGGAGATCAAGACCCCGCAGGTCGTCGACCGCGTCCTTTGGGAACGCTCGGGCCACTGGCAGGCCTACCGCGAGAACATGTTCATCGTCGAGGTGGACGAGGAAGGGGCAAAGGAAAAGCGCATCAACGCGCTGAAGCCGATGAATTGCCCCTGCCACGTGCAGGTCTACAACCAGGGCCTGAAATCCTATCGCGACCTGCCGCTGCGGCTTGCCGAATTCGGCTCCTGCCACCGCTATGAGTCGTCCGGCTCCATGCACGGCCTCATGCGGGTGCGCGGCTTCACCCAGGACGACGCCCATATCTTCTGCACCGAGGACCAGATCGAGGCGGAATGCGCGGGATTCATCGCCCTCCTCTCCTCGGTCTACAAGGACCTCGGCTTCGACAGCTTCGACATCAAGCTTTCCACCCGGCCCGAGGTGCGCATCGGCTCGGACGAGACCTGGGACAAGGTCGAGGGCGCGCTGACAGGCGCCATCGAAAAACTTGGCCTGCCCTACGAGATCAACCCCGGTGACGGCGCCTTCTACGGCCCGAAGNNCTCGACTTCAAGCTGACCGACGCCATCGGCCGCGAATGGCAATGCGGAACCTTCCAGGTCGACGCGCAGCTTCCCGACCGTCTCGGCGCCGAATATGTCGGCGAGGATGGGGCAAAACACATGCCCTACATGCTGCACCGCGCGATCCTTGGCAGCTTCGAGCGTTTCATCGGCATCCTGATCGAGAACTACGCCGGCAAGATGCCCTTCTGGCTGGCCCCGCGGCAGGTCGTCGTCGCTTCCATCGTGTCGGATGCGGATGACTACGTAAACGAAGTCGTCGCGAAACTGACCGCCGCCGGCCTTCGGGCCGAGGCCGACACACGGAACGAGAAAATCAACTACAAGGTCCGCGAGCACTCGGTGGGCAAAGTTCCCGTGATCCTCGCCATCGGCATGAAGGAAGTCGCCGACAGAACTGTTTCAGTCCGCCACCTTGGTGAAACAGAAACACGCACCGTCGCCCTTGACGATGCGGTCGCGGCATTCCGCCGGGACGCGGCTGCGCCGGACCTCGCCTGAGGCCTTTTTCCAAAGGCTTTCCGGGCGCCGCTGCACTGCGGCGCCCGTCCGTTGTACAGCCCCCGCGCCCCCTTACAGTCCGTTTCAAACCTTCACGCACCCGTGGGCCACGGGTTCGTGAGTGGATCGTGACGGATGGAATTCGCTAGCAATTCGGTGTCGATCCAACGACGCTCGAACATCCAATCAAGGGAACCAACGATGTCTCACACCATGAAAACCCTCGCCGTCGCCGGCTCGCTCGCCACCGCCCTCGCTGCCTTCGCCGCTCCGGCCTCCGCGCAGGAAGCCAAGGAGAAGTGCTTCGGCGTCGCGATGGCCGGCCAGAACGACTGCGCCGCGGGTCCGGGCACGACCTGCGCCGGCACCTCGAAGGTCGACTACCAGGGCAATTCCTGGAAGCTCGTCCCGGCCGGCACCTGCACCACGATGGAGCTTCCGGACGGCCGCATGGGCTCGCTCGAGGCGCTCGACCGCGACCTGCCGCAGGGCTGACGACAGCCGGCCTTCCCGGCGCCGCCGGGAGGGCCCACCACCACGAAGGGGACGGCCATGCTCGATCAGACCGCTCGCAACACGCTCCCGCCCCGGCCCGGCGTCGGCTACAAGCCCCAGCACTTCTCCAGCATCCTGACCGATCCCGCGCCCGTCGCCTGGCTCGAGATCCATGCCGAGAACTACATGGGCGACGGAGGCCGTCCCCACGCGCAGCTCCGCGCACTGATGGAGCGCTTCCCGCTCTCGGTGCACGGCGTCGGCCTCTCGATCGGCGGCGAGGCCCCGCTCGACCGCGCGCACCTCGCCCGTCTGAAGCAGCTTTGCGATTGGACGAACCCGGCCAGCTTCTCCGAACACCTCGCCTGGTCCACCCATGACGCGGAGTTCCTGAACGATCTCCTGCCGCTCCCCTATACCGAGGAAACGCTTTCGCGCGTCGCCGCGCACATCGACGAAGTCCAGACCGTGGTCGGCCGCCCGATGCTGCTTGAAAACCCCTCCGTCTACCTGAGCTTCGCCGAGACCAACATGGGCGAGATCGAGTTCCTGACCGAGGTTGCCAAGCGCACCGGCTGCGGCCTCCTTCTCGACGTCAACAACGTCTTCGTCTCCTGCACCAACCGCAAGACCGACCCCTACGACTATATCAACCGCTTCCCGCACGCGCTGGTGGGCGAGATCCACCTCGGCGGCCATGACGAGGATCGCGACGACATGGGCGCGCCGCTTCTCATCGACGCGCACGGGTCCGAGGTCACCGATCCGGTCTGGCAGCTCTACGACCACACGATCCGCAAGGGCGGCCCCCGCCCGACCCTGATCGAATGGGACAACGACGTGCCGGACTGGCCGGTGCTGGCGGAAGAGGCCGCCCGCGTCGCGCGTATCCTGGACCGGGTGCTGGCATGACCCAGACCGAATTTCGCGCCGCGCTTCTGAACCCCGACCTGCCCGCGCCGCCCGGCCTCATCGACCCCGAGGGCCGCCCCGCCGGCCGCCGCTTCGACGTCTACCGCAACAACGTCACCGCCTCGCTGACCGAAGCGCTGCGGCAGGCCTTCCCGGTTGTCCGCAAGCTTGTAGGCGAGGAGTTCTTCACCGCAATGGCGCGCGAACACCTGCGCGCCCATCCGCCGACCTCGCCAGTCCTTATGTTCTATGGCGCCGCGATGCCCGTCTTTCTCGAGACCTTCCCGCCGGCCCGGCATCTCGGCTACCTTCCCGACATCGCCCGGCTGGAGCTGGCCCTGCGCCACGCCTACCACGCCGCGGATGCAGAACCGGTCGCGCCGGAAAGCCTTCAGGCGCTGTCGCCCGAGGCCTTCATGACCGCCCGCCTGACGCTCGCCCCCGCAACACGACTTCTCCGCTCGGGCTGGCCGGTGCACGCGATCTGGTCCGCCAACATGCGGGGCACGCCGCCACCTTCGAAGGCGGTGGCCGAGGATGTCCTCATCACCCGCCCCGAATTCGACCCCGAACCGCATCTCCTGCCCGCTGGCGCTGCCCCCTTCATCGCCGCTCTTCTCGCGGGCGAAACGGTCGGCTCTGCCCTCGACGCCGCCCCGGAGTTCGACCTTACCGCAACGCTCGGCCTTCTGATCGGCGCCCGCGCCGTCACCGCCGTCCAGACCGGAGACTGACCCGATGTTCACCGCCTATGACCGCCTCACGGGCGGGCTCACTCGAATTGCGCCCGCCGTCCTGCCGACGCTCGGGCGCCTCTCCTTCGCGGCGGTCCTGCTGCTCTACTTCTGGACCTCGGCCCGCACCAAGCTCGGCGAGGGGCTCTTCGGCCTCTTCATGCCCTCCGACGGGGCCTATATCCAGATCTTCCCGATGACTGTCGAAAGCCTCGGCTATGACACTTCGCAGCTCGGCCTCTTTCACTGGGCCGTCGCCGTCGCCGGCACCACGGCAGAGCTCGCGCTGCCCCTCCTGATCGTGCTCGGCCTCTTCACGCGCCTCGCCGCGCTCGGCATGATCGGCTTCATCCTCGTGCAGACCGTCACCGACATCTTCGGCCACGGCGTGACGGGCGACGATCTCGGCGCCTGGTTCGACGCGATGTCGGGTGCGCTGATCGTCGACCAGCGGACGCTCTGGGTCACCGTGCTTCTTGTCCTCGTCTTCCTCGGCGCGGGGCCGCTCTCGCTCGACCGGCTCCTCTCGCGATTTCGCGGCGCTTCCGCCCCCTCCCTGCAAGAATATTGATTTTTTCCCGGAAACGCGCATCATCTTGGCCGCGTGAACGCAGACTTTCCTACCGCCTCCCTCGTTCAGGGGCAGCCGGAAGACCCGAAAGACCTGGCTGCACGGCCTCCGGCAATCTCGCCGAAGGAGATCACTACAGGGAGACGACGGATGGCCACTGGCACCGTGAAATGGTTCAAC
>JAGRDU010000090.1:0-561 GCA_020446905.1 Paracoccaceae bacterium
CCCCCCGGACCCCCCGAGAGTATTTCCGCCACAATGAAAGGGTGAACCCGTTGCGTGGGCGCTTGCATATCGCGGTATTCCTCGCCCCGGCCGTGCTCGTCTACACGGCGGTGATGATCTGGCCGCTTTTCAATACCTTGCGGCTTGCCCTTTATGCGGGAGGCGCGGAGGGGCGGGTGTTTGCGGGGTTCGACAACTTCCGCACCCTTTTCGGCGATCCGCGCTGGTCGGGGGCCTTCTGGAACGCGCTTGGCAACAACTTCTGGTTCTTCATCGTGCATATGCTGGTGCAGAACCCGATCGGCATCGCGCTGGCGGCGATCCTCAGCCATCCCCGGCTGCGCTTCGCCGCGCTCTACCGCTCGGCGATCTTCATCCCGACGATCCTGTCCTTCGTCATCGTCGGTTTCGCCTGGAAGCTGATCCTGTCACCGATCTGGGGCATCGCGCCGGGGATGCTGGACGCCGTCGGGCTGAAGTCCCTCTTCGCGCCCTGGCTCGGGCGTGAGGACTATGCGCTGACGACGCTGGCGCTCATCTCGGTCTGGCAGTTCGTCGGCA
>JAGRDU010000090.1:566-15435 GCA_020446905.1 Paracoccaceae bacterium
GATGCTGATCTATGCGGCCCTCCTCTCGATCCCCGAAGAGGTGATCGAGGCGGGCGAGATCGACGGGATCACCGGCTGGGCAGCGTTCTGGCGGATCAAGCTGCCGCTGATCCTGCCCTCGATCGGGATCATCTCAATCCTGACCTTCGTGGGCAATTTCAACGCCTTCGATCTCATCTATGCCTCGCAAGGGGCGCTGGCGGGGCCGAATTTCTCGACCGACATTCTCGGCACCTTCCTTTACCGGACCTTCTTCGGGTTCCAGCTGCAGATCGGCGATCCCTACATGGGTTCGGCCATCGCGACGGCGATGTTCGCGATCATCCTGACGGGGGTGTGCCTCTATCTCTTCTTCATCCAGACGCGCATGCGTCGCTATCAGTTCTGAGCGTCCGATGGCAAAGGCCCGCCACAACCCCCTGAATTCCGTCGCGGCCCATGCGGCGCTTCTGACCTGGACGGTGATCGCGCTCTTTCCGGTCGTGGTCATCCTTCTCAACTCGTTCAAGACCCGCAAGGCGATCTTCAAGGAGCCGCTGGCCCTGCCCGATGCCGAGAGCTTCTCGATGATCGGCTATCAGACGGTGATGAAGCAGGGGGATTTCTTCCTCTATTTCCAGAACTCCTTCATCGTCACGGTTGCCTCGCTGTTCTTCATCCTTCTCTTCGGCGCGATGGCGGCCTTTGCCCTGTCGGAATACCGCTTCAAGGGCAACATGCTGATGGGGCTCTACCTCGCGCTCGGGATCATGATCCCGATCCGCATCGGCACCGTCGCGATCCTGGAGCTGATGGTGCAGAGCGGCCTTGTGAACACACTGACGGCGCTGATCCTCGTCTATACCGCGCAGGGATTGCCGCTCGCGGTCTTCATCCTCAGCGAGTTCATGCGCCAGGTCTCGGACGATCTCAAGAATGCCGGGCGGATCGACGGGATGAGCGAATATGCAATCTTTTTCAAGCTTGTATTGCCACTTGTTCGCCCGGCGATGGCAACGGTCGCGGTCTTCAACATGATCCCGATCTGGAACGATCTCTGGTTCCCGCTGATCCTCGCGCCCGGGGAGGCGACGAAGACGCTGACGCTCGGGTCCCAGGTCTTCATTGGCCAGTTCGTGACCGACTGGAACGCAGTCCTGTCCGCGCTCAGCCTCGCGATCCTGCCGGTTCTGGTGCTTTACGTCATCTTCTCGCGGCAATTGATCCGCGGCATCACCTCGGGAGCGGTGAAATGAGGGTTCTGATCGCAGGCCTTGGCAATATGGGGCTCTCTCATGCGCTGGCCCATCACCGCCATCCGGAGGCCGAGATCGTCGGCCTCGTGAACCGCTCGGGGGTGTGCGGTGAGCCCGAGCTTGCCCCCTACCCGGTCTTTTCGGATTTTGCACTGGCCCTTGCCGAGACGCGCCCCGACCTCGTCGTCATCGCAACCTATTCCGACAGCCACGCGGAGTATGCCTGCGCCGCGATGGCGGCGGGCGCCCATGTCTTCGTCGAAAAGCCGCTGGCGGTGACGGTCGAGGATGCGCGGCGGGTCGTCGATTGCGCGGCGCGGCTGAACCGCAAGCTCGTCGTCGGCTATATCCTGCGTCATCACCCCTCCTGGCAGCGCCTCATCGCCGAGGCGCGGGGGCTGGGCGGGCCTTACGTCTTCCGCATGAACCTCAACCAGCAGTCCGCGGGGCTGACCTGGGAGACGCACAAGCAGCTGATGCAGACAACGCCGCCGATTGTCGATTGCGGCGTCCACTATGTCGATGTGATGTGCCAGATCACCGATGCCCGGCCAGTTAGGGTCAACGGGATGGGCCTGCGCCTGTCGCAGGAAATTTCCGAAAACACGTATAACTACGGGCAGTTCCAGGTCGTCTTTGAGGACGGGTCGGTCGGCTGGTACGAGGCCGGCTGGGGTCCGATGATGTCCGAGGTCGCCTATTTCGTGAAGGATGTCATCAGCCCGAACGGCGCGGTGTCGATCCTCTCGGGCATGCATCCCGAAAGCGACAGTGTCGAGGGGCACACCAAGGTCGGCGCCCTGCGGATTCACCGCGCCGGCGGTGCCGATACCGACGTCGATTTCCCCGGCGAGCCGGGACATCAGGAGCTTTGCGACGCCGAACAGGCCTTCATGCTGCGCGCCATCGCCGATGATATCGACCTGACGCGCCATATGGAGGATGCCGTGACCTCCCTCGCCATCTGTCTTGCCGCCGATGAAAGCATCCGTACCGGCCGCGCCATCGACCTTTGAGGACGCCATGACCGCCCTGCAACTCGACAAGATCAACAAGATTTTCGGCCAGGTTCATGTTCTGAAGGACATCGACCTCGAGGTCAGCGAGGGCGAGTTCATCGTCTTTGTCGGTCCCTCCGGCTGCGGCAAGTCCACGCTCCTCCGCGTCATCGCGGGGCTGGAGGACGCGACCTCGGGCTCGGTCCGCATCGGCGCGCGCGACGTCACCGCGACGCCGCCGGCCAAGCGCGGCATCGCCATGGTGTTCCAGTCCTACGCGCTTTACCCCCATCTCGATGTCGAGGGGAACATGGCGCTGGGGCTGAAGCAGGCGGGCGAAGCGAAGGCGGTGATCGCCGAGCGGATCGCGATGGCGGCGCAGATGCTCTCACTCGCCGATTATCTGAAACGCCGTCCGGCCGAGCTGTCGGGCGGCCAGCGTCAGCGCGTGGCGATCGGCCGGGCGATCGTCAGGAAGCCCGAGCTGTTCCTCTTCGACGAGCCGCTCTCGAACCTCGATGCCGCCCTCAGGATGGCGACCCGGGTCGAGATTGCGCGCCTTCACCGGGACCTCGGCGCCAGCATGATCTATGTCACACACGACCAGACCGAGGCGATGACGCTGGCGGACCGGATCGTCGTCCTCCGCGACGGGCGGGTGGAGCAGGTGGGTGCACCGATGAAGCTTTACAACGACCCCGACAACCAGTTTGTCGCCGGGTTCCTCGGGGCGCCGTCGATGAATTTCCTGCCCGCCGCGCCGCTCGGCGCGAAGGGGGCGACGCTGGGGATCCGGCCCGAGCATCTCGCTGTCGCCCCGGACGGTCCCCTGAAGGGCACCGTCACCCATGTCGAAAGGCTTGGCGGCGACACCAACCTTCTGGTGACGACGGATTCGGGCCAGACGGTCACGGTGCGCCTTTTCGGGCAGCACGACCACCGCGTGGGCGAGGCGCTGTCACTCGGCTACGATCCGGCGCGGGCCTATGCGTTCGACGCCGAGGGGCGCCGCCTGCGCGGCTGATCCCTCAGGTCACCACATCTGGCCCCGCGCGCCCGGTCCGGGCGCGAAGCCCCGCCAGCGCCTCGGCGGCGCGGATCACCGGTGCGAGCGCGCTCTGTACCTCCTCGGTCAGCCCCTCCGGCCCCGCGACATAGCGTTCGAGGTAAAGCCGGATCGTCGCCCCCTCGGTCCCCGTGCCGGAGAGGCGCAGCACAAGGCGTGAGCCGTCCGTGAAAGAGACGCGCAGCCCCTGCCCCTTGGAGACCGAGCCATCGACCGGATCGCTGTAGGCGAAGTCGTCCGCGGCGGCCACGGTCATGCCCTCCACCACCTGCCCCGGCAGGCTGGAAAGCTGGCCGCGCAGACCGGCCATCACCCCGTCGGCAGCCTCGATCGGCACCGCCTCATAATCGTGGCGGGAATAGTAGTTGCGGCCAAACCTCTCCCAGTGCGCGTTCAGGATTTCCTCAACGCTTTCCTTGCGTTCCGCGAGGATGTTGAGCCACAGAAGAACGGCCCAGAGCCCGTCCTTCTCGCGCACATGGTCGGAACCGGTGCCAAAGCTTTCCTCGCCGCAAAGCGTCGCGCGGCCGGCGTCGAGCAGGTTGCCGAAGAACTTCCAGCCGGTTGGCGTCTCAAAGGCCTCGATCCCCAGCGCCTCGGCCACCCGGTCGGCGGCGGCCGAAGTCGGCATCGACCGCGCGACGCCCTTCAGCCCGGCGCGATAGCCCGGCGCGAGATGCGCGTTGGCCGCAAGCACGGCGAGGCTGTCGGAGGGTGAGACATAGATGCCCTTGCCCACCACCATGTTGCGGTCCCCGTCCCCGTCCGAGGCGGCGCCGAAATCAGGGGCGCCTGCGCCGAACATCTCGTCCATCAGCTCATGCGCCCAGGTCGGGTTCGGATCGGGGTGCATGCCGCCGAAATCCGGGAGCGGCGTCCCGTGCACCACGGTCCCAAGAGCGGCGCCAAGCCGGCCTTCCAGGATCTCCGTCGCGTAAGGCCCGGTCACCGCGCACATCGCGTCGAACCGCATCCGGAAGCCCCCCGCGAACATCGCGCGGATCTTCGCGAAATCGAAAAGCGTCTCCATCAGCGCGGCATAGTCCGCGACCGGGTCGACGACCGAAACCTCCATGCTGCCAATCTGTTGCGCGCCGATCCTGCCAAGGTCGATGTCGGGCTCATCCGCCAGAAAGTAGCGCGACAGCTCCTTTGTGCGGGCAAAGATCGCCTCGGTCATCGCCTCGGGCGCCGGACCGCCATTCGCGGCGTTGAACTTGACGCCGAAGTCCTCGTCAAGGCCGCCCGGGTTGTGCGAAGCCGACATGATGATGCCGCCGTCGGTCCTGTTGAGTCGGATCAGATGCGAGGCGGCGGGCGTCGAGAGCAGCGCGTTCCGGCCGACGATGACCCGCCGGGCACCGTTCGCGGCCGCCATCTTGATTATGACCTGGGCCGCATCGGCGGAGAAGAAGCGACCATCGCCGCCAAGAACATAGGTCTTGCCCTCGGCGCCGCCGGTCGCGTCAAAGATCGCCTGCACGAAGTTTTCAAGGTAACCTTCTGACATGAAGACTTTTGTCTTCTTCCGCAGACCGGAGGTTCCGGGTTTTTGTCCGTCAATTGGCCGGGTCGTCACGCGCATCGTGGTCTCCATCTGCGGCACCGGGGCTAAGGTCAGGTGAGGCTCGTCACCCAAAGGATCGTGGCGTCTTCGGCGCTGACCGAAACGACGTTGTGACCCATCGAGGCATCGTAATAGGCGCTGTCGCCGCGCCGCATCTCCATCGGTTCGTAGAACTCGGTGTAAAGGCGGATCACGCCGGTCAGCACCAGCAGGAACTCCTCGCCGTCATGACGCACCCAGCCGCCGAATTCCTCAAGGCTGCGGGCGCGGATACGGGCGGTGTAGGGCAGCATCTTCTTGCCCTTGAGCGGCCCCGCCAGCAGACGGTGTTCATAGGTCGCGGTGGCCTGTGGCGCGCCCTCCTCGGCTCGGGTTACGGCCATGCGGCCGGTTGCGGGCGGTCGCTCGGGGGGCGTGAAAAGCTGCGGCACTGAAATAGAGAGCCCGACGGCCAGCTTCTTCAGCGCCTCGTAGGTCGGCGACATCTGGCTGTTCTCGATCTTCGAGAGGGTCGAGCGGGCGAGGCCCGCCTTCTCGGCGGCCTGCTCCAGCGTCCAGCCGCGCGCCTTGCGCAGCTCGCGCACCCTGCGGCCAAGGTCGAGAGGCTCGGCATCGGTCTCGGCCGCGCTTCCGGCGCGGGCGATGCGGATCAGTCCGGTCGGGTCGAGCTCGCTCATCTGTTCAATCCGGCTAGGTCCCCTGTGCAATAGCGCCTTTTCGCTTCGCCTTGCAACGGGCCGGCGGGCGGCGTAGCGAAAGCCATGCTGTCCGAGACCGCAGCCCAGCCTGTCGCGCCCTGTCCTGCGCCCTTCAACCTTGCCGAGCATGTTCTGGCGGCGGGCCGGTCGCGGCCGGACCATGTCGCGCTGCAGATCCTGAAGACCAACGGTGCCGAGCGCTGGAGCTACGGGCGGCTGGAAGCCGCCGTGCGGGGCGTCGCCACGGGGTTCCTGCGGGCGGGCCTTGAGTCTGGCGACCGGGTGCTGTTGCGGCTTGGCAACGGCGTCGCCTTTCCGCTGGCGTTCCTTGGCGCCGTGGCCGCCGGCCTCGTGCCGGTGCCGACCGCCGCCGGGCTGACGGCGGGCGAGGTCGCGCGCCTTGCCGCCGTCATCGCGCCGCGCCTGATCGTGGCGGCCGAGGGTGTCGTACTGCCGGTCCCGGCGCCCTGCCCCGTCCTGTCCGAGGCCGCCCTGCGCGGGTTCGAGGCGCTGCCCCCCGCCGGGATCGTTCCCGTCGATCCGGATCGACTTGCCTACATCGTCTTTACCTCGGGCACCTCGGGCCTGCCGCGCGCGGTGGCGCACGCCCACAGGGCCGTCTGGGCGCGCCGGATGATGCGCGAGGGCTGGCTTGGCATCGGACCCGCGGACCGGCTCCTTCATGCCGGAGCGCTGAACTGGACCTATACGCTGGGCGTCGGTCTTTTCGATCCCTGGGCGGTCGGCGCGACCGCGCTGGTGCTGGCCGAGGGCGTGACGGCCGAGCAGCTTCCGCTGCTCGCGCGGCGGTTCGATGCGACGATCGTTGCCGCCGTGCCCGGGGTCTACCGCAAGATTCTGGCGGGCGGGCGGGTGCTGTCCCTGCCCCGGCTGCGTCACGGCCTGTCCGCCGGTGAAAAGCTGCCCGCGCCGATCCGGGCGGCCTGGCGCGCCGCGACCGGCACCGATCTGCACGAGGCGATGGGGCTTTCGGAGTGCTCGACCTTCCTTTCATCCTCGCCGGGCCGCCCCGCGCCCGAGGGTGCGACGGGCTATGCGCAGGCGGGGCGCCGGATCGCGGTTCTCGGCCCGGACGGCGCGCCGGTGTCGCGCGGCGAGGCGGGAGTCCTTGCCGTGCATCGCGACGATCCGGGGCTCTTTCTCGGTACGTTCGAAGGCGGAACAATCGCGCCGATTGCAGGGGACTGGTTCCAGACTGGCGACATCGTCCATATGGCTAAGGACGGCGCGATCACCTATCACGGCCGCGCCGACGACATGCTGAACGCAGGCGGTTTCCGGGTTTCTCCGGTCGAGATCGAGACGGCGATGAATGCCCATCCGGGCGTTACGGCGAGCGCGGCGGTCGAGCTGCCGGTCAAGGCCGACGCCAGCGTGATCGCGCTCTTCTACTGTGGCACCGCCGGTGAAGACGCCCTTGCCGCCCATGCCGAAGAGGCCCTTGCGCGCTTCAAGCAGCCGCGACTTTACCTGCCCCGCGCGACGATCCCGACGACCGCGAACGGCAAGATCAACCGCCGCGCCCTGCGCGAAGAGTGGAAGGCAACTCAATGATCCGCCTCGATATCATCTCTGACGTCGCCTGCCCCTGGTGCTATGTCGGCAAGGCCTATCTCGACCGCTCGCTCGAGGCCCATCCCGACCATCCGTTCGAGATCGAATGGCACCCTTTCCAGCTCAATCCCGAGATGCCGAAGACCGGGATGGACCGGCGCAGCTATGTCGAGGCGAAATTCGGCGGGAAGGAGCGCGCGGTGCAGGTCCACTTGCCGCTGGTCGAGCATGCGCGCAAGGCTGGGGTCGAGCTCAATCTCGATCGGATCGGCCGGACGCCGAACACGCTTGACGCACACCGCCTGATTCACTGGGCGGGACTGGAGGGGCGGCAGACGCCGATGGTCTCGGCTCTTTTCCGGGCCTACTGGCGCGATGGGCGCGACATCGGCGATGCCACCACCCTTGCCGCGATCGCGGGCGAGGTCGGGCTCGACCCGGCGATGACGCAGCGCCTGCTTCAGGGTGACGGCGATGCCGAGGCGATCCGCACGCGCGATGCACATGCACGCTCGCGCGGGGTGAACGCCGTCCCGACCTTCATCATCGCCAACCAGCATGTCCTTCAGGGCGCGCAGCCAGCAGAAACCTGGGCGAACATCATCGAGGAGATCGTCGCGCAACTGCCGGGACAAAGTCCGGAGACGAAGGCATGAGCGCGCAGGATGCCCCCCTGACCCCGGTCCGGCGACTGCCGCAGGGAGAGTTCGTGGCGCTCCTCGCGGTCCTGTTCGCGATGACCGCGTTTTCCATCGACGCTATGCTTCCGGCCATGCCCGATATTGCGGCGGAACTCTCCCCGGACGTTCCGAACCGGGCGCAGTTCATCATCACCAGCTTCGTCTTTGGAATGGGTGCGGGCACCTTCCTTACCGGGCCGCTTTCGGACGCGCTTGGGCGCAAGGCGGTAATCCTTGGCGGTGTCGTGCTCTACTGCTTCGGTGCGGTGCTCGCCTGGGCGGCACCCTCCCTGCCCCTGATGCTGGCCGCGCGGGCGCTTCAGGGCCTTGGCGTCGCAGGCCCCCGCGTCGCGGGCATGGCGCTGGTGCGCGATCTTTATTCGGGGCGTCAGATGGCGCGGATCGTCTCGTTCGTGATGATGATTTTCGTACTCATTCCGGCGGTCGCCCCCCTCTTTGGCAGCTTCGTGATCGCAGGGTTCGGCTGGCGCGGCATTTTCGCTGCCTTCATCCTGTTCGCGCTGGTGACCAGCACCTGGTTCTCGCTCCGGCAGCCCGAAACGCTGCCCAAGGCGGCGCGGCGCCCCTTGCGCGCGGGCACGCTTCTTGCCGCGACGTCCGAGATTCTTGGCAACCGGCTCGTCGTTATGGTGATCGCCGTCCTGACGCTCGGTTTCGCCAGCCTCTTCGCCATGATTTCCTCGACGCAGCAGGTGTTCGACCTCCATTTCGGCCTGGCCGAGAGTTTTCCGTACTGGTTCGCCTTCATCGCGCTCGTCTCCGGGCTCGGCAGCATCCTGAATGCACGCCTCGTCGTGCGCCTCGGGATGCGGCGGATGATTTCCGCGGCCTATCTCTTCCAGACCGCGAATTCGGCGCTGATCCTCATCCTCTTCGGCCTTGGCCTCGTGCCTGCCGGAATCGAGTTCTGGGTCTATCTCTACTGGACGATCTCCGTCTTCTTCATGACCGGCCTGACCATCGGCAATCTCAACGCGCTTGCGCTGGAGCCCATGGGGCATATCGCGGGTACTGCTGCCTCCTTCATCACGGCGCTGGCGACGGTCCTGTCGGTCGTGCTTGCCGCACCGATCGGGCTTGCCTTCGACGGCACACCCGTGCCGCTGATGATCGGGGTCTTTCTCTGCTGCCTCGGCGCCACGGCGCTGGTTTTCAACCTGCCGCCGGCGGAGCGCTGACCGCCTTCACCTGCTCGGCTAGATCGCGGGCGATGGCGAACGCGCCCTTGATGCGGTCGCCGTCGCGCGCCCACTCGCGGCGGACGATGACCTTGTTGTCCTTGATCCGGGCGAGGCCGTTTTCCGCCTGGAGGTAGTCCACGAGGCCCTTCGGGTTCGGGAACTTGTCCTGATGGAACTGGATCATCACGCCCTTCGGCCCGGCGTCCAACCGCCCGATATGGGCGCGCCGGCACATCGCCTTGATGCGCATGACGACGAGAAGCGTGTTCACCTCTTTCGGCACGGGTCCGAAACGGTCGATGAGTTCGGCTGCAAAGCCCTCCATCTCGACCTTGGTGGTGAGGGACGAAAGGCGCCGGTAGAGGCCCAGCCGCACGTCGAGGTCGGGCACATAGGCTTCGGGGATCATCACCGGCACGCCGAGGTTGATCTGCGGCGACCATTCGGCATCGTCCGTGCCTGGCGCGTCGATATCCCCGGCCTTGATCCGGGCGATCGTCTCTTCCAGCAGCGCCTGATAAAGCTCGTAGCCCACCTCGGTGATATGGCCCGACTGCTCCTCGCCCAGGATATTGCCCGCGCCGCGCAGGTCGAGGTCCTGGGAGGCGAGCGAGAACCCCGCGCCGAGGCTGTCGAGGCTGCCGAGAAGGCGAAGGCGCTTCTGCGCGGCAGGCGTCAGCGGGGTGCGCGGTTTGGTGGTCAGGTAGCAGTAGGCGCGCTGCTTGGACCGCCCGACCCTGCCCCGGATCTGATAGAGTTGCGACAGGCCGAACATATCCGCCCGGTGAACAATCATGGTGTTCGCGGTGGGAATATCCAGCCCGCTTTCAACAATCGTCGTGGCAAGCAGCACGTCATACTTGCCGTCGTAGAAGGCGTTCATCCGCTCGTCGAGGTCACCCGCCGCCATCTGGCCATGCGCGACGACATAAGAGACCTCGGGGGCATGGGTCTTCAGGAAGTCCTCGATCTCGGGCAGGTCCTTGATGCGCGGGACGACATAGAACGATTGCCCGCCGCGATACCGCTCGCGGAGCAGCGCCTCGCGGATGGTGACCGTATCGAACTCGGACACATAGGTGCGAATGGCGAGGCGGTCGACCGGCGGCGTGCCGATGATGGAGAGCTCCCGCACCCCGGTCAGCGACAGTTGCAGCGTGCGCGGGATCGGCGTCGCGGTCAGCGTCAGGACATGGACCTCAGAGCGCATTTCCTTCAGCCGTTCCTTGTGGGAAACGCCGAAATGTTGTTCCTCATCAATCACAAGGAGGCCGAGGTTGCGGAACTTCACGCCCTTGGCGAGCACCGCATGGGTGCCGATGACGATATCCACCGTCCCTTCGGCCAGTCCCTCGCGGGTCTGGGCGGCATCGCGGGCCGAGACGAAGCGTGACAGCGGCCGCACGGTGATCGCGGTCCCTCGGAAGCGCTCGGCGAAGGTCTTGAAGTGCTGGCGCGCCAGAAGCGTCGTCGGCGCGATGACCGCGACCTGAACGCCCGACTGCGCCGCGACGAAGGCCGCGCGCATGGCGACCTCGGTCTTGCCGAAGCCGACATCGCCGACGATCAGCCGGTCCATCGGGCGCCCGGCGGCGAGATCGTCCGCCACCTCGTCGATGGCCGTAAGCTGGTCGTCCGTCTCCTGATAGGGGAACCGCGCGGCGAAGGCATCGTAGTCGTGATGCGCGGCCTCAAGGATCGGCGCCTTACGCAATAGCCGTTCTGCCGCGACCCGCATCAGGCGGTCAGCGATCAGGCGGATGCGTTCCTTCAGCCGCGCCTTCTTGGCCTGCCAGGCGCCGCCACCGAGCTTGTCGAGAAGTCCCTCCTCGTGCCCGTAGCGACTGAGGAGTTCGATGTTCTCGACGGGCAGATAGAGCCTGTCCCCGCCCGCATATTCCAGCGCGGCGCAATCGTGCGGCGCGCCGAGCGCGGTGATGGTTTCCAGCCCCGTGTAGCGCCCGACCCCATGCTCCACATGGACGACGAGGTCACCGGGTGAAAGCGATTGAGCTTCGGTCAGGAAGTTCTCGGCTTTCCTTCGTTTTTTCGCTCCGCGGATCAGGCGTTCGCCGAGCACGTCCTGCTCGGAGACAACGGTCAGGCCCTTGCCCTCGAACCCGTGCTCCAGCGCCCAGACGGCAAGGAAGACGCCGCCCGTCCCTTCCGGGACATCCCGGGCGTCGCGGATCAGTTTCAGGCCGTGAAGATCCTCGTCTTCCAACAGGCCCTTCAAGCGCTCTCGCGCGCCTTCGGAATAAGAGGCAACGACAACCTGCCCGTCCGCGCGGCGGGCATTCACATGATCCGATAGGGCGCCGAAAAGATTGACATTCTCAAGCTGTCGCTCCGGCGCGAAGTTGCGCCCGATCCGCCCGCCGGCATCGAGAACGCCGGGCCCCGTTGCCTGCGGCAAGGCGGCAAGCTGCACCACCCGGTGCCCGGCAATCGCCGCCTCCCACGCCGCATCGTCGAGGTAAAGCAGACCGGGGGCGGAGGGTTTGTAGACCGTATCGAGCCGGTCCTTCCGTTTCATCGCCTCAAGGCGGGTATCATATTGGTCGGCGATGCCTTCCCAGCGGGCCAGCCGGGCTGGCGTCAGCTGGTCGTCCAGCATGACCGAGGCGCCGGGGAGGTAGTCGAAAAGCGTCTCAAGCCGATCGTGGAAAAATGGCAGCCAGTGCTCCATCCCGGCATGCTTGCGGCCCGCGCTGACCGCTTCGTAGAGCGGATCGTCGGTCCCGGCGGCGCCAAACTCGATCCGGTAATTCTGGCGGAACCGGGTGATCGCGGCCTCATCGAGGATCACCTCAGAGACCGGCGCAAGTTCCACCGAGGTCAGCTTCTCGGTGGTCCGCTGGGTCGCGGGATCGAAGCGCCTCGCCCCGTCCAGAACGTCGCCGAAGAGGTCAAGCCGCACCGGCCCGCCCTCTCCCGGCGGATAAATGTCGATGATGCCTCCCCGAACCGCATAGTCTCCGGGTTCGGTGACCGTGGGTGATTGCGAAAAACCCATGCGGACGAGGAAATCGCGCAAGGCGCCCTCGTTCAGGCGCTGGCCGGTGCGGGCGGTGAAAGAGGCCTCACGCAGGACCGCGCGGGCGGGCAGTTTCTGGGTTGCGGCGTTCAGCGTCGTCAGAAGGATGAAAGGCGCGGGCAGCCCCTGCGCGAGCGCGGCGAGCGTCGCCATCCGCGTGGCCGAGGTGTCCGCGTTGGGCGAGACACGGTCGTAAGGAAGGCAATCCCAGGCGGGAAAGGTCAGGACCAAAGCCTCCGGCGCAAAGAAGGCCAGAGCGGCGCGCATCGCCTCGAGCCGCTTGTCGTCGCGCGCGACATGGACGACCGAGGCGCCGCGCGCCAGCTCTTTTGCGAGAAGCCGCGCGTCGAACCCTTCGGGGGCGCCGGAGAGCGTGATGTGACCCAAGTCCGCCATGCGCCTCACCTAGCGCGCCGGCGCGCGGTGTCAACCGGCGGCTAGAGCGGGATGATCGAGAGGTTGAAGTTCATCAGCATGCCCCAGAAGGCGGTGACGAAGATCGAGACCATGCCGATGACCTGCACGGTGACGCGGTGGACGGTCAGCCGCCGGCGCAGCGCCTCGCCCGCATCGCCGTTGTCGCGGATCTTGCGCGCCGTCGCGACACTGAGCAGCGCGACCCCCATCATCGGGGCGAGGATCAGGAAGACGGCCTGGCAGAACTCCACCCGGTAATAGAACCCGAGCAGCGCCAGCATGGTCAGAACGAGTGCGCCGAGGGCGATGAGGATCAGCCCTGCCTCGTCGGCGATGTAAAGGATGCGGCCCGTGTTCACGCGGGTCAGGTCGGCAAGGTCCTCTTCGGCCTGGCCACCCTTTCGGCGGGCCCGGATCACCATGTCATAGGGAATGCCGAGAACCCAGTGCGAGGCGGTCGACCAGGTGACGGCCAGCGCGATCCAGTACCAGAGGTTGGAAAAGGACCTCAGATCAATGAGGTCGAAGATCAGTTTGGTCCAGTCCAAGTCCTGCCTCGCGGCTGTCGGGGCGGACCGGCAGGCGGGCTGCGACGGTTTCCACCCTTGTGATACGCTGCGATCCGTGTAACCGCTTGGACCGTTCAAGGCCAGAGTGTGCGCGATGAATCCGATCCACAGCCCCTTCCCCGCCACCCGTTTTCGCCGCCTGCGTCAAAGTGCGGCGCTGCGCGACCTCGTGCAGGAGAACCGGCTGAGCGTGAAGGATCTGATCTGGCCGGTCTTCGTGACCGATGTGCCGGGCGCCGATGTCGAGGTGCCCTCGATGCCCGGCGTGGTGCGGCGCACCGTCGACGGCGTCGTCCGCGCGGCCGAAGAGGCGGCGCGCCTCGGCATCCCGGCGATCTGCCTTTTTCCCTACACCGATCCGGCGCTCAAGACCGAGACCTGCGAGGAGGCCTGGAGCCCCGGGAACCTGTCGAATCGCGCCGTCCGCGCGATCAAGGCGCGGGTACCGGAAATCGCGGTGATGACCGATATCGCGCTCGATCCTTACAATGCCAATGGCCACGACGGGATCGTTCGGGACGGGGTGATCCTGAACGACGAGACGATCGAGGCGCTGGTGAAGATGGCGCTGGCGCAGGCCGAGGCGGGGGCCGACATCCTTGGTCCCTCGGACATGATGGACGGGCGGATCGGCGCGATGCGAAACGCGCTGGAGGCCGCCGGGCACAAGGATGTGACCATTCTGTCCTACGCGGCGAAATACGCGAGCGCCTTTTACGGGCCGTTCCGCGACGCCGTGGGAGCTTCGGGGGCCCTGAAGGGCGACAAGAAGACCTATCAGATGAATCCCGGCAATGCCGACGAGGCGCTGCGGCTTGTCGCGCGCGACATTGCGGAGGGCGCGGACATGGTGATGGTCAAGCCCGGGATGCCCTATCTCGACATCGCCCGGGCGGTGAAGGAGACCTTCGGCGTGCCGACCTTCGCCTACCAGGTCTCGGGCGAATACGCGATGCTGAAGGGCGCGATGCTGCAGGGCTGGGTGAAGGAGGAGGTCGTCCTTGAAAGCCTGATGGCGTTCCGCCGGGCAGGCTGCGACGGGGTCCTGACCTATTTCGCGCCCGAAGCCGCGCGGGCACTGCGGGGTTGAGCCGGAACGCGCTCAAACCTCTGCGATCTGCCACAAGACTTAATGACACCGGCGCCCGCTTGGCCTATAGATGGTAGCGAACCGGCCCTTCGAGGCCGGATGAACCATGATCGAGCGGAGCAGAAGAATGAACGGAATTTCCCGTCGCACCCTTATCCTATCGGGCGGCGCCCTGACCGGGCTTGCCGCCTGCGGCAATGGCATCGGCTCGGACGGTGCGGCCAAGCTTGACGCCCGTGTCGATGCGACGCGCGACTTTCTCGTCTCGCGCTACCCGGGCACGCAGGACCTGATGAACAAGGCGGCGGGCGTTCTCTACATGCCGCTGATGACCGAGGCCGGCTTCTTCTTCGGCGGCGGCTACGGGCGCGGCGCGCTGCGCATCAACAACGTGACCGTCGACTACTACTCGGCCGCGCAGGCAAGCTGGGGACTGCAGATCGGCGCCCAGCAATATGCCCATGCGCTGTTCTTCATGACGCAGCAGGCGCTGGCCAATTTCCGCGCCGCCGAAGGCTGGGCGCTCGGGGCGGATGCGAAATACGCACTGCCCGACCAGGGCGGATCGCTCTCGGCCGACACCACGACGACGCTGGCGCCGGTCATCGCGCTGGTCTTTGGCCAGTCGGGCCTGATCGCGGGGGCGACGCTGGAAGGCACCAAGTACACGCGCATCATCCCCTGATCCCGGTTTCGGCCGCTTGCGCGGCCGACCCGCCGGGAGGGCGCTGCCCT
>JAGRDU010000091.1:0-16197 GCA_020446905.1 Paracoccaceae bacterium
ACAAGTTTCGAATCTGGGTGGCGGACAGTGAGGGATTCGAACCCTCGAGACGGTTCCCCGCCTACACACTTTCCAGGCGTGCGCCTTCGACCACTCGGCCAACTGTCCGTGAGGCGGGGTTATAGCTGGCGGCGCGCCACGTTCAAGGGCCAAGTCTGCGGCGGTCAGTCCGAGAGGATGAGCGTGACGCGGCGGTTCTGGCGGCCCTTCTTCTCGATCTTGCCGATCGTCACGCGGCCGATCTCGCCGGTGCGGGAGACATGGGTGCCGCCGCAGGGCTGCAGGTCGATCTGCGTGGCGCCGGCACCGATGCGGACAAGGCGCACCCTGCCCTGCCCGACCGGCGGCGCGACCGACATCGTCTTGACCAGGCCGGGGTTCGCCGCCAGTTCTTCATCCGTGATCCAGTCCTCGGTCACCGGCAGATCGCGGGCGATCAGCTCGTTCACGCGCTCTTCGAGGGCGGTGACGTCGCCCGGCGGATGCGGCATGTCGAAGTCGAGCCGGCCCTTTTCGGCGCCGATCTGGCCGCCGGTTACCGGAAGCGGGATGACAACCGAGAGAAGGTGCAGGCCGGTGTGGACGCGCATGTGGCGATGGCGGCGGCCCCAGTCAAGGATCTGGCGCACCTGCGATCCCACGGCCGGAAGCGGCGCCGGCTCGGCGGGGATGAGGATCACCGTGCCGCCCTCGCCCTTGATTGCTGTCGCGACGGCAAGCCGTCCGCCCGCCCAGTCGATCCACCCGGAATCGCCGGGTTGTCCGCCGCCCGTCGGGTAGAAGAGGCTTTCCGGGATCACCAGCCCGCCCTCGGGCGTGTGTCCGGCGATCTCGCCAGGTGCCTCGCGCAGATAGGGCGAGATACGGTAGGGATGGTCGGTCACGTCTCGTCCCCGTCGTCGCCGCGCGGATCGTTGTTCACGCCGCTGAAATCAGTCCCGCCGGGATCATGCGGTGCAATGTCGGGACCGCGCGCCGTTTCGGGCGCGGCAGGCTTCTGGGCGCCGGGCGCGGGCCGACCGGTAAGCGCCTCGGGATTGCGCAGCCAGATGTCGCGCTGCGCGAAGGGAATCTCGATCCCCTCGGCGGCGAAGCGTTCGACGATCTGGTGCAGGATCTCGGTCTGCACCACCGGCTTGAAGTTCACGTCCGAGAGTATCGCCTTGATCTCGAAGTTCAGGCTGTCTGCGCCGAGACCGGCAAACACCACCGAGGGGGCCGGATCGACAAGAACGAGTGGTTGCCCCTCGGCGATCTCGAGGAGGATATCCGCGACCTTGCGCGTGTCCGAGCCGTAGGCGACGCCGACCGGCAGGACGAGGCGTCCGGTCAGATTGCCGCGAGTCAGGTTGGTGACCACCCCCGACACAAGGTCGGCGTTCGGCACGATGACATCGGTCCGGTCGAAGGTCTCGATCCAGGTCGAGCGGACCGAGATTCCCTTCACGGTGCCGAACTGGCCGTTCACCTCGATCATGTCGCCTTCGGAGATCGGACGCTCGATCAGAAGGATGATGCCGGAGACGAAGTTCTGGACGATGTTCTGAAGGCCGAAACCGATGCCGACCGAAAGCGCGCCGACGACATAGCCAAGCGCGGAAAGGTCGATCCCCGCGCCGGTGATTGCGACCAGCGCCGCAAGGAAGATGCCGACGTAGCCAAGGCCCGAGACGAGCGCATTCTGCACGCCCTTGTCGAGCCGCGTGCGCGGCAGGATCGTCGACTTGAGGGCGCCCTGGACCAGCCGTGTGACCGCATAGCCGATGGCGAAGAGGACGAGCAGCGTGACGAGGATCGCGGGTGACAGGCGGGTGCCGCCAAGGGTGAAGCCCTCGGAGAAGCGCGTCCAGACCTCGGTCAGATCGGCGACGCGGGCCCCCCAGATCAGCGCCAGCAGCGGCAGCGCAAGGATCGTCAGCCCGAATCCGAACAGAACCGGCAGGAGCGCATCGCGCCCCTCCTCACCGCGTTTGGCCAGTACGAGATAAATGTCGGTCAGGAAGCGCTGCAAAAGCGCGACAAGGCCGAGCAGCGCGAGTGTACCGACCGTAGGCCAGATCAGCGCGTTTGCGGCCGAGACATAGCCGATTGCGGCGAGGATCGGCGCGGCGAGCGAGACGCCCACGACGGCCGTCCCTACCAGGCCTTGCAGGCGTGTCCCGAATTCCTGTGCACCGGCGCCGCTTTCGGTCCGCTTCGGGCGCAGGATCATGCCGAGACGGAAGAGGAAGAGCGCGAGCACGAAGACAAGGGGGGCCGCCCAGACCGACTGCGCCGCCATCGAGAGGGGCGGCCGCACCTCGGTGATGAAGGCCTGACGCAGGGCCTCGAATGCCGAGACGAGCGCGAGCGTGTTGACGATGAACCGTGCCTCGAGCGGTCGGTCGGTGATTGCGTTGCTGCGCCCTTCGGTGCGGAATATCCAGCTGCCGATCCAGCGGATCGCGAAGAGGTTGAAGGCGGCGATCGGCAGCGCCGAGACCAGCGCCCCCGACCGCATCCCAGTCATGCCGGTCGCCTTTATCGCGGCGTCGAGAAGCAGCATGCCGCCGACCGGCACGATGATCTGGCCCAGCGAGACGATGGCCGCAACGATGTCGCGTCCGCGCAGCGAGGCATGGGTCAGAAGGCGCGTCGCCATGCGCTCGATGAAGGCCGGACCGCGCAGCACCAGCACGCCCGCGATCGCAAGGAGGATCACGATGATGAGCGCGTTGTTCTTCAGCTCGGTCCGCCGCGCGGGGTTGTTCCAGGCCTCGTCGAGCTCGGCCAAGAGCGTCTCGGTGCCGCCCTTCAGGACGGCGTAGCCCGCCGGCCAGTTGATCGGGTTGAGCGGGGTCGGAAAGATGCGCAGGAGTTCGGAGGCCTGCCGGGCCCGGATGCGGGCGTCGATCTGCCGGATGATGCCGTCGGCACGGCTGTGGGCCTCGACCGCGGCGATCCCCGGGGCCTGCAGTTTGCTCAGCTGGTCGTTCAGCGCCCGGCGACGGTCGGCGATCTCGGGGGCGTCGGGGCTTTCCTCGGTCGGTGCGGGGCCGAGGGCGGCGATTTGCGCCTTGACGGTGTCGATCTGGGCCGCGTTGGCGCTTTGGGCCGCGCCGAAGCTGCTGCGCCAGGTGACGATCCGCTCGCGCAGCTTCTCGAGCGCGGCGCTGCTGGCACGGTCGGCGGCAAGCGTGTCCTCGGCGCCCTGGGCGTCCTTTTCCCAAGCCGTGTAGTCGGGCTGGCTCGCCTGGGTCTGCGCGAGCAGCGGCGCCGGCGCCGCCGTGATCGCCGCAAGCGAAAGAAGCGCGACGAGCAGCGCCGCAAGGAACTGGCGGGTCCGTGTCATCCGTCGACGAAGACGCTGGCGATGTCGCGTGCCGGCCGGTCCAGCCAGTCCGGCACCGGCAGTCCCTTGGCCTTCAGGAAATCGGGATTGAAGAGCTTGGACTGATATCGCGTGCCGTAGTCGCAAAGTGGCGTGACGATGGTGTGGCCCGCACCCATCTCGCGCGCCATGCGGATCGCGCCGGCAATGTTTATGCCGGAGGAGCCGCCGAGGCAGAGCCCCTCTTCGGCCAGAAGATCGAAGATGATCGGCAGCGCCTCGGTATCCGGGATCTGCCAGGCCATGTCGGGGCGGATTCCCTCGAGATTCGCGGTGATGCGCCCCTGTCCGATGCCTTCGGTGATCGAGGAACCTTCGGCCTTCAATTCGCCCGTGGTGTAATAGCTGAAGAGTGCGGCGCCATCGGGATCGGCGAGACCGATCTTCACGCCCTTGGGCTGCAGCGCCATCGCGACGCCGGCGAGCGTTCCGCCCGAACCGACCGCCGAGACGAAGCCGTCAACCTTGCCGCCCGTCTGGTCCCAGATCTCGGGCGCGGTGGTCTCGACATGCGCCTGCCGATTGGCGACGTTGTCGAACTGGTTGGCCCAGATCGCGCCATTCGGTTCGGTTTTTTCAAGTTCCTCCGCAAGGCGCCCCGAGTAGCGAACGTAATTGTTCGGGTTTTTATAGGGGGCGGCAGGGACCTGGACCAACTCGGCGCCCGCGAGACGCAGCATGTCCTTCTTTTCCTGACTCTGCGTCTCGGGGATCACGATGACGGTGCGGAACCCCATCGAGGCGCCGACAAGGGCTAGGCCGATGCCAGTGTTCCCGGCCGTCCCCTCTACGATCGTGCCGCCGGGCTTCAGAAGTCCTCGGGCCACCGCGTCGCGGATGATGAAGAGCGCCGCGCGGTCCTTGACCGACTGGCCGGGATTAAGGAACTCGGCCTTGCCGAGGATCTCGCAACCGGTCATCTCGCTGGCCTTGCGCAGGCGGATCAGCGGCGTGTTGCCCACGGCCTGGGCCAGATCCTTGGCGAAACGCATCGGGGTCCTCCTGTCGCTCTGCCCTCTTCCTAGGACGGGCGCGACCCGACCTCAAGTCCCGCCGCCCGCAGAGGCGCGAAGGCGGTCGCGGTTCCGCGCAAGCCAGTAGGCCAGCAGGACCAGCGGCGCGCTGTTCACTTCGCCCGTCTCGACAAGCTCCATCAGGCGGTCGAACGGCAACAGGTGGCTCCTGATGTCCTCGTCCTCGGTCTCGAGGCCGGCGGTGCCGGTGCAGCCGTCGGGCAGATCGGCGATGCCGATATAGGAATAGATGAATTCGGCCACCGTTCCCGGCGAGGGGTAATAGTTCACCGCCGGCTCGATCCGCCGGATGTCAATGCCGGCCTCCTCGACCGCCTCGCGCCGCGCCGCCTCCTCCGGGCTCTCGCCGCCGTCGACGCGTCCGGCCACCGCCTCGAGCATCCATGGCTCGGGATCGCCGCGCCCGAGCGCGACGGCGCGAAACTGCTCGATCAAAAGGACGCGGTCGCGGACCGGGTCATAGGGCAGAAGCACGGCGGCGTCGCCGGTGACGAAGACCGCGCGGTTGAGCGCGGGGCTCATCGCGCCGTCGAACCGGCGGTGGCTGAGCTCGATCTCCTCGACGGCGAAGAAATTGGCGTAGACCTGTTCCCAGCCCCGGACCGCAACGTCCCCCGGGGCCGCCGCACGCCGCAGGGTCGCAGGACCCGCCTCGGCCCGCGCACGAAGGCGCGCCGCCGCGCGCACCAGCATCATCCGGTAGCGCGCCAGCACCCGCTCGGCCGGAACCTTGCCGTAAAGTGCCATGACGTCCCGCGCGGTCTCGGTCACGACCGCGCCCCAGCGTCCGGCCCAGTCCTGGAGCCGCCAGGGCGCCCCCCGTCTCCACGCCCCGTCCCGCGGAATGAAGACGAGTGCCGGGGCCAGGCCCGACGGGGTTTCGACCCCGGTCTCGCGCGTGTCGAAGGCGAAGCCGGCCTCGTAGTAGGCCAACCGCGCCAGGTCGCCGGCGGCGAGTTCGGGCACGTACACGCCCTCCGCCCCGGCGCCGCCCTCGACAAGCAGGGGAAACGGCCCCTCCTGCGCCCAGACGACATGGTGTCCCGGCAGCCGCGCCGGGCTCATCTTCACCTCTCGCCCAAGAACAACCCGGAGGAGCGGCGCGTGACAGAGCGTGCCGTAGAAGAAATAAGCGGCCAAGGCTGTCAGCTCCAGCGGCGGTTGGCCCATTCCGACAAGAGCCCCGCGAGCGCGCCGCCGATGATCAGCACGGCCAGCACGTCCCAGACGAGGATCTTGAAGAGATAGTCGACGCCGATATCGAAGATCGCAACCACCGCCTCCATCGGCCCGCCGTAGAGAGGCCGGAACGCGCGCACGATCATCTCGTAGGTCGAGAAGATGAACAGACCCAGCCCGACCATCACCGCCGAGGTCTTTATGCCGCTGTTCACCGCTGCCCAGTTGCCGCGTCCCGCCTCGGGACCCATCACGCGCCAGCCGGAGACAAGCCCGATCAGCGCCGACATGAACGAGAAGTTGCCGAACGGGATCGAGCCGGCGAAATGGGGCTTGATGATCTCGGCCGTGAAGAACCCGAGCACCGCGAACGCGAAGGCGGCGAAAAGCTTGGCTGCGGTGGGCACTAGTTTGCGGGCCTCGTGACCGTGATCTGTGTTACATCACAGTTTCCGCCGCGAAACGCCCCGGCGCAAGAGGTGAGATAGAAATTCCACATGCGGCGGAAGCGTTCGTCAAAGCCCTTTGCGGCGATCTCGTCCCAATGGGTGTTGAAGGCCTCGTGCCAGCGTCTGAGGGTTTGGCTGTAGCTGTCGGCGAACTCGATCGACCCCGCGAGCGTCAGGCCCGCGCGGCCGATTTCGGCGGTCAGCGCCGATCGCGACGGCAGCATTCCGCCGGGGAAAATATATTTCTGTATGAAATCAACGCCTTTTCGGTAAATCTGAAAGCGCTTTTCCTGTAGGGTGATGATCTGGAGGGCGGCGCTGCGGCCGGGTTTCAGACCTTCGCGCAGGGCAGCGAAATAGACCGGCCAGTAGCGCTCGCCGACCGCCTCGAACATCTCGATCGAGGCGATGCCGTCATATCTGCCTCGCTCGTCGCGATAGTCCCTGAGGCGGAGGTCAACCATGGAGCCCAGGCCGGCCGCCGCGATCCGGGCCCGGGCGTAGTCGAGCTGTTCGCGCGAAATGGTCAGGCCTGTGACCCTGAGGCCACGTTCCTTCGCGGCATATTCCGCGAATCCGCCCCAGCCGCAGCCGATTTCCAGCACATGATCGCCCGGCCCGACGCCCATCCGGTCAACAAGAGAGGCGTATTTCGCGCGCTGCGCCGACTCGAGGCTTTCCTGTCCGCTTTCAAAGAGGGCGGAGGAATAGGTCATCGTCGCGTCGAGCCAGAGCGCGTAGAAATCGTTTCCGAGGTCGTAGTGATAGGCGATGTTGCGCCGCGCCTGCCGGCGGGAATTGGCGCGCAGGACATGGCGCATCCGTTCCCAGGCGCGCACCAGGCCGATACCGGGGAAGCCGTCGTAAAGCTCCTGATTGTCGCTGTGGACGAGGTCCATGAAGGCCTGAAGATCGGGGCTCGACCAGCCGCCCTCAAGATAGGCCTCGCAGAACCCAAGGTCGCCGTCGCGGATCAGGCGGGCAAAGATATCGTCGTCATGGACATGAATTTCCGCCGCCGGTCCCGGCCCGGTACCCTTTGCACGGAACCGTCGCCCGTCGGGCAGCACGAAGTCGAGCCGGCCGTTCTTCAGGCGGCGCGCGACGGCAAAGACCTGCGCGAAATAGCGCGGCAGGCCCGCTTCTCCCTCGGTTGCGTGCAATATTCGCATGGCTCACCCGGCCCGAGCCTATCCCCCGGGGGCGGCGCAGGGCAAGACGGTCATCCTGCGGGCGCAGAATCGCGCCGCGCATATGCGGCAAGCGCGCGGTCCCGCCCCGCCGAGAGGGAAAGGATTCGTCCCGGGTAGGCCTGAACGGGCGACAGGCCCCAGCGCTCCGGAACCGCCGCGAAATAGTCCGTCGCGGTCGCGGGCGGGGTACGTTGACCCTCGGCGATGAAGGCCCGGCGGTAGGCACCGTCCGGGTCGAACTTCTCGGCCTGTGTCTCGGGGTTGAAGATGCGGAAATAGGGCGCGGCGTCGGGGCCGCAGCCCGCGACCCATTGCCAGCCCATGGCGTTCGAGGCGGGGTCCCAGTCGGTCAGGCAGTCCTGAAACCAGGCAAGACCGACGCGCCAGTCGGTCAGGAGGTGCTTGGTGAGATAGGAGGCGGCGATCATCCGCGCCCGGTTGTGCATCCGGCCCGTCACGAACATTTCGCGCATCGCCGCATCGACGAAGGGCTCGCCGGTCATGCCGCGCCGCCAGCGCTCGGCCTCCGCGTTGTCGCCGCGCCAGGGGAAGGCGTCCCAGCCGGCGCGCCAGTTCTCGCGCGCCATCCGGGGGTGGTGATAGAGGAGGTGCCAGGCGAAATCGCGCCAGACGAGTTCGGAGAGGAACTTCTCGGCGCCTTCGACGCCGGCCTCGCGCGCGGCCATCCCCGCCTTCCAGATCCGGCGCGGTGCGATTTCGCCCCAGGAGAGGTTCTCGGACAGGCCGGAGGTCGCGTCGCTGGCCGGCAGGTCGCGCTCCAGCGCGTAACATCGCAGCTTCTCCTCGAAGAAGGCCGTCAGGCGCGCCGCCGCGGCCGCCTCTCCGATCGTGGCATAGGCGGCGACAACCCCGGCGCCGCGCCGCATCGCCGCCCCCATGCGCCAGTCCTCCAGCCGGTCCGAGGCGGGCCAGCTTTCAGGCGCGCGCAATCTCTTCGGCGGCACCAGGGGTGATCCGGGGTCACGGGTCCGCACCGCGCGCCAGAACGGGGAGTAAACCGAATAGGGCTTCCCCTGCCCCGTCTGCACAGTCCAGGGCTCGAAGAGCACCGCGCCGGGAAAGCTCTCTGCCTTGATCCCGGCCCGCGTCAGGGCAGCCTTGACGGCGGTGTCCCGCGCGATGGCTTCGCCGGCATACATGCGCTGCCAGTAAACCGCCTGCGCCCCGGTCTCCTGCACCAGATCGCGCAGCACGTCTTCCGCCGCCCCGCGCCGCAGGATCAGCCGCGATCCTGCGGCCTCCAACGCCGCGCCGAAGACCCTCAGCCCCTCCCCCAACCGCCATTTCGCCGCCGCGCCCAGCGCCTCCACCGTCTCGTCATGGACAAAGACCGGAATGACCGGCGCGCCGGACCGGGCGGCGGCGTCGAGGGCAGGATGATCCCCCAGCCGCAGGTCGCGGCGGAACCAGATCAGGACGGGCGGATCATCCATCTTCTTCTTGGTCCAAATACTCAAAGACGACGTACCCGGCGCCCGAACGGTGCGGTCAAAGTACGCGATCGAGCGCCGCGATCAGCCGGGCCACGTCCTCGGCACTCGTATAGTGCACCATCGACAAACGCAGCACCCCGGCGGAAAGATCCACGCCCAGTGCGGTCAGGGGACGGACGGCATAGAAATCGCCCGCCCAGCAGTTGATGCCTTCGGCCGCCAGCGCTTCGGAGACCGGTTCCGCATGGCGGCCGAGGTCCACCGCCACCGTCGGCGCCCGGTCCGCGGCATCGCGCGGGCCGATCAGCCGCACGTCGTTGCGATCCGCAAGGTAATCGAGGAGCGGCTGGCAGACCGAGGCCTCATGCGCGCGGATCAGGTCATGCACCGCCACGCCACGCTTGCTTGGGTCGCGTTCGGTGCCGAAGTGATGCGCATGAAGCGCGTCGAAATAGTCCGCGATCCCGGCCGAGGCGGCAATTTGTGCGTGGTCCGGACCGGCGGGCGTGAAACGCTTGTAGAGCGTCTCGCCGTTGAAAAAATGCCCCTGGTTCGGCAGGCGCATCCCGAGGTCTTCGCGTATCACCATCACGCCCTGATGCGGCCCATAGGTCTTGTAGGCCGAGAAGAGATAGATGTCGGTGCCGAGCGCCCCGACATCCGGCAGCCCGTGCGGCGCATAGCTGACGCCGTCGACGCAAGTGGCGGCCCCGGCGGCATGGGCCAATGCCACAATCTCGGCGACCGGGTTGATCTCGGCGATCACGTTCGAGCAATGCGGGAAGCAGACGAGCCGCACCTTGCCGTCCGACAGGAGAGACGCCAGCCGCGCGAGGTCGAGCGAACCGGTTGCGGGGTCGATCTTCCACTCGCGGACCTCGTGCCCCTCCTCGGCCAGCCGCCGCCAGGGACCGGAATTCGCTTCGTGGTCCTGATCGGTCACGACAATCGCCTCGCCGGGTTTCAGCCAGCGGCGGGCGGCCTGCGCAAGGACATAGGTATTGGCGGTGGTCGAGGGGCCGAAGCTGACTTCCGGCGTCTTCACACCCATCATCGCGGCAAGGCGCGCCCGCGCCTCGTCCATCTCGGCGCCGCCGAGGGTCGCCGCCTCATAGGGCGCATAGGGCTGGACCTTGCGTTCGCGGTAGAACCGCGTCAGCCGGTCGATCACCGGGGCGCAGGCGTAAGAGCCGCCGGCATTCTCGAAAAACGCCTTGTCCGAAAGGTCCGGCACCGAGAAGGCGGGAAACTGGGAACGGACATAGGCAAGGTCGAGCGCGGTCATGGGGTCCTCGGGATCGGAAACTCGCCCGAGTAAGGCATGGCCCGCAGCCGGGCGCAATCACGCTTCATTGCAAGTAGGTCAGGGTTATTGACATAAAGGCGCCCCCATGGCTTTCTCCCGGCCGCAGACGAGGGAGGAGTCGCGGCATGGACTGGCATCATGTTCTGGCGGGGCGCACGCAGCGCCTGAAGGCGTCCGAAATACGGGAGTTGCTGAAGCTTCTCGACCGTCCCGACATCATTTCCTTCGCCGGCGGCATCCCGGACGCGCGGCTCTTCCCCGAAGACGCGTTCCGGGCGGCGGCGGGCGAAGCGCTCGCCTCCGGGGCCGCCTCGGTCGCGCTGCAGTATTCGGTGTCCGAGGGCTACAGGCCGCTTCGCGAATGGATCGCGCTCCAGATGGACAAGATCGGCGTGCCCTGCACTGCCGAGAATATCCTCATCACCTCGGGCTCGCAGCAGGCGCTCGATTATCTTGGCAAGTTGTTCCTGTCGCCCGGCGATACCGCGCTTGTCGGCTGGCCGACCTATCTCGGCGCGCTCGGCGCCTTTAACGCCTATGAGCCGGTCTATGACCAACTGGCGGTCGGCGGCAATCAGGGCGCCGATGACTACCGCGCCCGGGCAGAGGCCGCCGGGGGACAGGTCAAGTTCGCCTATCTCTCCGCCGATTTCGCCAACCCGACCGGCGAGACCGTGGACCTTCAAGGGCGCGAGGCACTTCTCGACCTCGCCCGCGACCTCGATATTCCGGTGATCGAGGACGCCGCCTATCAGGCGCTGCGCTACGACGGCGATCCGGTGCCGCCAATCCTCGCGCTCGACATCGCCCGGACGGGGGATATCGAGAAGACACGGACGCTCTACTGCGGCTCGTTCTCCAAGACCCTCGCGCCGGGGCTGCGCGTCGGCTGGGTCTGCGGTGCGAAGGAGGTGATCGGCCGGCTTGTCCTGATGAAACAGGCCGCCGACCTGCATTCGGCGACCTTCAACCAGATCGTGACCGAACGGGTGGCACAGCGCTGTTTCGAGGAGCATGTCGCCAAGATCCACGCCGCCTACAAGGCGCGGCGCGACGCGATGCTGGCGGCGCTGGCCCGTCACATGCCCGAAGGCGTGACATGGACGCGACCCGAGGGCGGAATGTTCGTCTGGGTCACCCCGCCGAAGGGCATGGACGGCGCCGCGCTTCTGGCCCGTGCCATCGAGACCGAGCGCATCGCCTTCGTTCCCGGCCGCGCCTTCTTTGCAGACGGGTCGAATGGCAACACGCTCAGACTCAGCTTCTCCTGCGCGGATGTGGAGGCCATCGAGGAAGGCATGATGCGCCTTGGCCGCCTGATCGCCCGCGAGAGGGGCGCCGTGGCGGCCTGAACCCAAGGTTCCACTGTTATTTCAGAATGTTGCATGTGTGTTTGCGAGATGGCCGGTTGACGGGGCGTCCTTGCAACGCCTCACATCGCCCCCTATATTGCCATCGTCCGGGTTCGCCCGGACTATGGACATAAACGCGCTCGTAATAAGCGGATCGGACCCGGGGGCGGTACCCGGCGGCTCCACCAATCCCGGTATTGGCCGGTCATGGGGCCGAAACAGGATCGACGAACGTCTAAAGGGGTTTGCTTTGTCCCGGTGAGGTACCACCGTTATCGGTCCGCAAAGTACAGTTGCCAATAACAACCGTGCTCCGATGGCTCTGGCTGCGTAAGCAGTTCGATCTGTCGAAAATCAAGTCCTTGCGCTTAGCCGCGTAAGGCGGGGTTCGCAGGCACCTGGCAACAGAAGCCTGCACTTCAATCCGCCACTTGTCCGCTGTCCGCTCCGGGGTCATGCTGCGCCCATGTTGCGCGCGCTTGTCCTTCTGCCGTTTCTCTTCGCCGCCCCGGCGCGGGGCTGCGAGGTCGCGCTTCTTCTGGCCATCGACGTGTCGGGCTCGATCGACAGGGGCGAGTACCGGTTGCAGGTCGAAGGACTTGCCGCCGCGCTCAGGGATCCCGAAGTGGCCGAGGTGCTGTTGCTGTCGCAGGCGGCACTTGCCGTCGTGCAGTGGTCGGGCGCGGGCATGCAGGCGCCTTCCCTGCCCTGGCGAAGGATGCTTGCGCCGAATGCCGCGGCCGAATTTGCGCGCCGCGCCGAGGCGCTGCCCCGCGCCTTCACCGGGGCCGACACGGCGGTGGGCGAGGCGCTGGCCTTCTCGGCCACGCGGTTTTCCGAGGTGCAGGACTGCCGCCGGAAGGTCATCGACATCTCCGGCGACGGGCCGCAGAACGCGGGTGGCCCGCTCGGCCCCCTGCGCGCCGAGGCGCTGAAGGCTGGGGCGGAGATCAACGCGATCGCCATCGAGGACATGGGGCAGGCCTCGCCGATCAGCGAGTTTTATCGCCGCTATGTCATCAGCCGGAACGGTTTCGTCATGACGGCGCGCGGCCTTGGCGATTATCCCAGGGCGATCCGCGAGAAGATCCTGCGCGAGGTGGCGAAGCCGCTCGGCTGAGCCTTGACCGCCCCGTTTGCGGGTGACATCGTCGCACCATGGGGTCCCGCGACCGCACCCCGTGAGGCCAAGGCCCAAGCGTCGCATCCTTCAACAGTTTCAAAGGATGCCCCATGCCTGGGTTTAACACACTGTCCGTTTCTCAGCTTGCCCGCCTTGTCGGAACGCCGGACTGCCCTGTGCTGATCGACGTGCGGACCGACGCCGATTTCGACGCCGAGCCGCGTCTTGTTCCGGGATCGGTCCGTCACAGGTTCGATCTTGTAGAGGAGTTGGCTCCCGGCCTTGCAGGCAAGCGCGCCGTTCTGCTCTGCCAGAGGGGCCTGAAGCTCTCCGAGGGGGCGGCGGCGCTTTTGCGCAGTCATGGCGTCTCGGCCGAGACGCTGGATGGCGGCACGCTAGCCTGGGCAAGCGCCGCCCAACCGATGATTCCCGCCGCCGCGCTTCCCGCCTCCCGGCTCTGGGTCACGCGGCACCGGCCCAAGATCGATCGGATCGCCTGTCCCTGGCTGATCCGCCGCTTTGTCGATCCCGGCGCGCGGTTCCTTTTCGTCGCCCCTGCCGAGGTACTTGCCGTCGCGGAGACCTTCGGTGCGGTTCCGTTCGATGTTGAAGGCGTGACCTTCTCTCATCGGGGCGAGCGTTGCACGTTCGACGCGCTTCTTGACGACTTCCACCTTCATACCGAAGCGCTCGACCGCCTCGCCCTGGTCGTGCGCGGCGCCGATACGGACCGCCACGACATCGCGCCGCAATCTGCGGGGCTCTTGGCGGTCTCGGTGGGCCTGTCCCGCCAATATCGGGACGATCTGGACCAGCTCGAGTCCGGGATGGCCCTTTATGACGCGCTCTATCGCTGGGCGCGGGACGGGTTCGACGAAGGCCATGACTGGCCCGCGGATCGCCGCGCATGACGGCCGCGCCCTGGCGCGTCTTCGGGCGGATCGGAGTTCTGTCCTTCGGTGGCCCGGCGGCGCAGATCGCGCTGATGCACCGCGAGCTGGTCGAGCAGCGAGGCTGGCTGAGCGAGGCAGAATACCTGCGCGCGCTTTCCTTCTGCATGCTTCTGCCGGGGCCGGAGGCGATGCAGCTTGCGACCTATGCGGGCTGGAAACTCGGCGGCGTGCGGATGGGGCTGGTCGCCGGGCTCTGGTTCGTCCTGCCCGGCGCGACCGTGGTGCTGGGGCTTGCGGCGCTTTATGCGGCGTTCGGCACCGCGGCCATCGCGCAGGGTCTTTTCCTCGGCATCAAGGCGGCGGTCGTCGCGATCGTGATCGAGGCACTGCTGCGGGTTGCGAAGCGGGCACTCAAGGGCAGCCGGGAGCGCACCATCGCCGGTCTGGCGTTTGCGGCGATCTACGGCCTGGGCCTGCCCTTCCCGCTGATCGTCGGCGCGGCCGGGCTGGCGGGCGCAGTGCTGCTTGCGCAGCCGGGCCCGGACCCGGCACCCCTGCCCCCAAATCCCGCGCTCTTGCGCCGGATCGCCATTGGCCTTGCGCTCTGGTGGGCGCCGGTGGTGGCGCTTGCGGCGGGCGGGGGGGAATTCCTTCTTGCCGTCGGTCTCTTCTTCTCGAAGCTCGCCGTCGTCACCTTCGGCGGCGCCTATGCGGTTCTGGCCTATATGACGCAGACCGTGGTCGGGGATTTCGGATGGCTGACGACGCCGCAGATGATGGATGCGCTCGGCCTTGCGGAGACGACACCCGGCCCGCTGATCCTTGTCACCGAATTCGTCGCCTATGTCGCCGGGGCGGCAGAGGGCGGCACCGGGCTTGGCCTTGCGGCCGCGGCCCTGACGCTCTGGGTCACCTTCGTGCCCTGCTTCCTCTGGGTCTTCGCCTTTGCGCCCTATGTCGAGTGGATCGCGACCCGCCCGCGCCTCGGCGCGGCCCTCTCGGGCATAAGCGCGTCGGTCGTCGGTGTGATCGGGGCGCTGGCGCTCTGGTTCGCGGAGCATGTCTTCTTTGCGGAGCAATCCCTTGTGACGGCCGGCCCCTTCCGCGCCGCGCTGCCTGTCCTGACGTCGTTCGACCCTGTCGCCGCCGGGATCGGACTCGCCGCCGGCTGGCTGCTCCTTCTCCGCCACTGGCCCCTGCCGCTGGTGCTTGGCCTTGCCGCGCTGGCGGGCGGGGTGACGCAGATTCTCTGAGGAGAAAAGAGGCGGGTGCCGCCTCTTTCCTTCGGATGCGAATTGCCTATGCTGGCCGCAAAGGGAGAGCGGAGCCTATGACACGATCCATCGACTACGGCACCCTGATGCACCGCGCGATGCGGGGCCTCATCCACGACGTCCTGAAGGGCGTCGAGCGGAACGGGCTGCCGGGCGATCATCATTTCTTCGTCACCTTCGACACACGCCACCCCGAGGCGAGCCTGGCCGACTGGTTGCGCGACCGTTATCCGGACGAGATGACGGTGGTCATCCAGCACTGGTATGAAAATCTTGCCGTCGATGCGCAGGGTTTCGCGATCACGCTCAACTTCGGCGACCAGCCGGAACCGCTCTACATTCCGTTCGATGCAATCCGCACTTTCGTCGATCCTTCGGTCGAATTCGGTCTCAGATTCGAGACCTCGGACGAAGACGAGGAGGAGGACGACGAGGTGGACGAGGACGACGAGGCGCCGCGCACCGAGGCCGAGGTGGTCAGCCTCGACAAATGGCGCAAATAACGCGCGCCTTTAGCGCCAACAGTCCTGACATGCTTCTTGGCCGATGCCCTGAAATCGCATAGCAGTGGCGCGATCTCAGGAGAGGAGCCATCGATGACCCAGACCCGTACCGAGACCGACAGCTTCGGTCCGCTGGAAGTTCCCGCCGACAAGTACTGGGGGGCGCAGACCCAGCGGTCGATCATGAACTTCCCCATCGGCTGGGAAAAGCAGCCCGTCGCCATCGTCCGGGCGCTCGGCGTCATCAAGCAGGCGGCAGCGGAATGCAACATGGCAACCGGCGCGCTCGATGCCGGGATCGGCAAGGCGATGGTCGAGGCCGCGAAAGAGGTCGTCGCCGGCCAGTTCGACGACAACTTCCCGCTGGTCGTCTGGCAGACCGGTTCGGGCACGCAGTCGAACATGAACGCGAACGAGGTCATCTCGAACCGCGCCATCGAGATCCTCGGCGGCACGATGGGCACGAAAAAGCCGGTGCACCCGAACGATCACGTGAACATGGGGCAGTCCTCGAACGACACCTTCCCGACGGCGATGCACGTCGCCATCGGCATGATGGCGCGCGACGTCCTCCTGCCGGGCCTCAGGAAGCTCCACGGGGCGCTTGCCGCGAAATCGGCGGAGTTCAAGGACATCATCAAGATTGGCCGGACCCATACGCAGGACGCGACACCGCTGACGCTCGGCCAGGAATTCTCAGGCTATGCCAAGCAGGTTGAGAACGGCATCAAGCGGGTCGAGATGTGCCTGCCTGCGATCTATGAGCTTGCACAGGGCGGCACCGCCGTCGGCACGGGCCTCAACACCAAGAAGGGCTGGGACGTGGCGATTGCGGCCAAGATCGCCGAGATCACCGGCCTGCCCTTCGTCACCGCCCCGAACAAGTTCGAGGCGCTGGCGGCCCATGACGCCATGGTGATGTTCTCGGGCGCGCTGAAGACCGTCGCCGCCTCGCTCTTCAAGATCGCAAACGACCTTCGCCTTCTCGGCTCCGGCCCGCGCTCTGGTCTGGGCGAACTGATCCTGCCGGAGAACGAACCCGGTTCTTCGATCATGCCGGGCAAGGT